>JAGCZI010000030.1 GCA_017960085.1 Bacteroidales bacterium | reverse complement strand
TGAGAAGGTCGGAGTGGGCTCGGTGATGCCGCGCTCAGTGCCGGCGAGCTTAGCGGTGAAACCAGAAAGGAAGTAGTACTTGGTCTGCTCGGGAGTCAGGATTGAAACCGGAGGAAGAACGCCGAATGCGTCAGCTGACAGGAAGATTACGCTCTCAGCAGCGGGACCTGCAGATACAGGATGAACGTTCTTGACGATGTTCTTGATGTGCTCGATAGGATAGCTTACGCGGGTGTTCTCGGTAACGCTCTTGTCCTTGAAATCGATCTTGCCTTCTGCGTCAACGGTAACGTTCTCGAGGAGGGCGTCACGTTTGATGGCGTTGTAGATATCGGGCTCAGACTCTTTGTCGAGGTTGATAACCTTGGCATAGCAGCCGCCTTCGAAGTTGAAGACACCGTTGTCGTCCCAGCCGTGCTCGTCGTCACCGATGAGGAGACGTTTCGGGTCGGTAGAGAGGGTGGTCTTACCAGTGCCTGACAAACCGAAGAAGATGGCGGTGTTCTTGCCTTCCATATCGGTGTTGGCAGAGCAGTGCATTGAAGCGATACCCTTCAGAGGAAGGTAGTAGTTCATCATTGAGAACATACCTTTCTTCATCTCGCCGCCGTACCAGGTGTTGAGGATAACCTGCTCGCGTGATGATACGTTGAAGGCAACGCAGGTAGAAGAGTTGAGGCCGAGCTCCTTGAAGTTGGGAACTTCTGCCTTTGAAGCGGTGTAAACAACGAAATCAGGCTCGAAAGATGCTTCTTCCTCAGCGGTGGGTTTGATGAACATATTGCGTACGAAGTGTGCCTGCCAGGCTACTTCCATAAAGAAACGGACAGCCATACGGGTGTCTTTGTTGGCGCCGCAGAAAGCGTCTACTACATAGAGGTCCTTGCCAGAGAGCTCGTCGATAGCCAGGGCTTTAACTTTGCCCCATACTTCCTCGCTCATAGGGTGGTTGTCATTCTTGTATTCATCAGAAGTCCACCATACGGTATCCTTTGACTGAGGATCCATAACGATGTATTTGTCTTTGGGAGAACGTCCGGTGTAAACTCCGGTCATTACGTTCACAGCACCAAGTTCGGTGAGGACGCCTTTGTCGAAACCAGTCAGGGACGGGTCCATTTCATCTTTGAAGAGCTCCTCGTAAGAGGGGTTGTAAGTAACTTTACCGGCGTTCTTGATACCGTACTTTGCGAAATCGATCTTTGCCATAATGTTGTTTGTATTGTTATATAGGATTTTTAAATAATGCCTTTTTACTCAGCTGCAAAAGTAATATTTTATTTTTGAAAAATCGAGCCGAAATATGCAAAAACCGAGCCCATTTTTGTAACTTTGAGAGACTATGGACGGCACTTTGAAGAAATATTGGGGTTATGACTCCTTCCGCCCTATGCAGAAGGAGATTATTACCTCCGCTCTGGAGGGGAAGGACACTCTCGCCATACTCCCCACCGGCGGCGGCAAGTCCATCTGTTTCCAGGTTCCGGCTATGATGAAGGACGGCATCTGCATTGTCGTCAGCCCTCTCATCTCTCTGATGAAAGACCAGGTCGAGAATCTCTGCTCGCACGGCATCCGGGCGATGGCCGTCTACTCCGGTATGAGCTTCCGCGACATCGACATCGCTCTCGACAATGCCATCTACGGCAGCTACAAATTCCTCTATGTGTCCCCCGAGAGGCTGCATACAGAGATTTTCAGAGTCAGGGTGGCGAAGATGAAGGTGAACTACCTTGTCGTCGACGAGGCGCACTGCATCTCCCAGTGGGGCTACGACTTCCGTCCGGACTACCTCAAGATCAAAGATCTGCGTTCCATCCTGCCTGACGTTCCGGTCATCGCCCTCACTGCGACGGCGACCCGCTTCGTGGCTGAAGACATAATGAAGCAGCTCGGCTTCGCGCAGAGCAATATGCTTGTGTCGGGCTTCGAGAGGCCGAACCTCAAGTATGTGATAAGGGAGTCGGAGAACAAGCTCGGCCAGCTGCTCAAGCTGTGCCACGGAGTGGAGGGCAGCGGCATTGTTTATGTCGCAAAACGAAAGAGCGCCGAGGACGTCGCCCAGTTCCTGGTCAGCCAGGGCATCGACGCGGCGGCTTACCACGCCGGTATGAACGGCAAGGTGCGCGCCGACATCCAGCAGGAGTGGAAGAGCGGGGCCAAGAGGATCATCGTCGCCACCAATGCTTTCGGAATGGGCATCGACAAGGGGGACGTGCGCTTCGTGGCGCACTATGAGATGCCGGCTTCTCCCGAGGCTTATTTCCAGGAGGCAGGCCGTGCGGGACGCGACGGCAAGCAGGCCTACGCCCTGCTGCTGTGGAACGAGAGCGACCTGGCCCGGCTGAAGAAGACAGGTCAGGCGGCATTTCCCCCGCTGGACTACATCAAGGATGTCTACCAGAAGGTCTTCGCATACCTCGGCATTCCCTACGAAGAGGGAGCAATGAGCAGCCGCAAGTTCGACCTCGAGAAGTTCTGTCGCGAATACAAGCTGTTCCCCGCAAGCGCCTATTACGCCATAAAATACATCGAGATGTCCGGCTACTGGTCGCTGACCGAGGAGATAGACATCGCTTCGCGCATCAATATGCTGGTGGAGCGCGAGGCTCTCTATTCTCAGCAGCTGAGCCGCGACCTTGACACGCTGCTGAACGTGCTGATGCGTATGTATCCCGGCCTGTTCGGCGGCTACATCACCATCGACGAGGAGAAAATCGCAGCCACAGGCCACTATTCAGTCCTCTCTGTCGAGGCCAAACTCAAGATGCTTGACGCAAGGCGCGTCCTCAAATATATCCCCAAGGTCAAGTCTCCGATCCTGAACATCGTCAACGAGCGTCTCTACGAGAAGAACCTGCATCTGCCCAAGGACGAATACCAGGCCCGCGTCGAGCGCAATATGACACGCATCGCCGCTATGGAGGAGTATGTCCGCACCGCCGCTGACGCTCCTGAGAAGTTCCTGATAAATTATTTCAACGTATGATATCACCTAAACGCCTCATCACTGTTATTGTTTCGTTGCTGACCGTCACCAGCTCCTTCGCTGCAGGGCGGCTTCACGACTCTTTTGATTTCGACTGGAAATTCACGCTCGGCGCCGCGGATGGCGCTGAGGCCCCGCTCTTCGACGACAGTGCCTGGACTGACGTCCAGCTGCCTCACGACTGGAGTATGACCCTCCCCTATCTGTCTCCCCAGCAGGGCGGCAGCGGCTCGATGGGCTTTATGCAGGGCGGCATCGGCTGGTACCGCAAGACTTTCGCAGTGCCTGCCGCCTGGAAAGGCCGCCGCGTCAGCCTGGAGTTCGACGGCGTCTACCACCGCGCGACTGTATATGTCAATGGCCGCCAAGTGAGCTTCCACCCTTACGGCTACACTGCCTTCGCCCTTGACATCACAGATTATCTGCTGCCAGGCCGTGACAATGTGGTGGCTGTCAAGGTGGACCACAGCGACTTCCCTACTTCGCGCTGGTACTCCGGCAGCGGCATCTACCGCCACGTCTGGCTGAATGTCACCGACCCTGTGCACGTAGCTCTATGGGGCACTTACGTGACCACTCCTTCTGTAAGCGCACAGCAGGCCGCAGTCAAGGTCGAGACCTCACTGGAGAATGAAAGCGGGAAAGCTGCGAACGTCACTCTGACCAGCGAACTGAAGGCTCCCGACGGCCGCGTCGTGGCAAAGCAAAGCTCAGGAGCCCAGATTCCCGCCGGCGGCAAGCAGACGGTCAGCCAGCAGTTCACCGTCGCCAGCCCGGCGCTATGGGACATTGACTCCCCGCAGCTCTACTCACTTGTCACTACAGTGCGCCGCAGCGGCCGCGTCATAGACAACTATGAGACTCCTTTCGGCATCCGCGACATCCGCTTCGACCCGGACAAGGGATTCTTCCTCAACGGACGCAGCGTAAAGATGAAGGGCGGCGACGTCCATCAGGATGCCGGCTCGCTGGGCGCTGCCATACCGGACAGGGCTCAGGAACGCCGCATCAGGCTGATGAAGGAGACCGGCTTCAATGCCATCCGCTGCAGCCACAACCCTCCGGCACGCGAATTCCTGGACTGGTGCGACCGCATCGGTATGCTTGTGATCGACGAGGCTTTCGACAAATGGAAGAGCGGCTACTACGAGCAGTGGTTCGACGACTGGTGGAAGGCTGACCTGA
>JAGCZI010000210.1 GCA_017960085.1 Bacteroidales bacterium | reverse complement strand
CATCAACGACCTCAACGCAATCACCAACGAAGCGCTTCAGGCCAACTCCGAGATGATGGAGAGCACCTTCTTCCGCAGTATGATGCCGTCGGTAGCCGCGCTCCTGGTGGGCCTGATAGTCATCCTGCTTTTCAACGCATTTCTCACATTCTACGTCATCAAACCCATTACGAAGATGGGCAAGGGAGTCAAGGACTTCGTGAGATTCGGCAAGGATTATAACCTAACCTTCGACGGCGACGATGAGATATCGGACCTCAACGACACTCTGACGGACCTCATTGACGAGCACAAGACCCTGAAGAACCGGTAAGATGAATATCAGAGCAATATCCAGGAATGTGGGTGTCGCACTGCTGTTCGTTGCGGCATTTATGCTGGCGTCCGCTGTCGTGGCGGCCATAAACGGGCTGGATTCATCTTTTTACCCCCTGCTGCTCAGCGGTATCCTGACTTTCTGCTGCGGAATCTTCCCGCTTGTGTTCGTGTCGCGCAAACAGGCTGAGATAAACACTAAGGAAGGCGTCGTCATCATCCTGCTGTCGTGGGTGCTTGCCTGCCTGTTCGGTATGATACCCTACGCCCTGTGGGGCGGAGAATTCACCCTGGCCAACGCCTGGTTCGAAAGCGTATCCGGCATCACCACCTCCGGCGCCACCATCCTCACCGACATAGAGTCGCTGCCCAAGGGGCTGCTCTTCTGGCGGTCGTCGAGCCACTACATCGGCGGCCTGGGAGTCGTGCTCTTTATGGTTATGATCCTCCCGTCCATAGGTTCGGTGCGTCTCAAGATGAGCCGTATGGAGGTGTCAGACGTCACAAAACCCGGCTTCAACTACAAGACCGACGAGTTCAAGAAAGTCGTCCTTTCCGTCTACATCGGGCTGACCATAATAACCACCGTCCTGTATATTATTGCAGGTATGGATGTCTTCGACGCCGTGAACCACGCAATGAGCACCGTGGCTACCGGAGGTTTCAGCACCAAAAACGCTTCGATAGGGGCGTTCGGCAGCCGCTGGATCGAGGTGATAGCCATCGTCTTTATGATTTTGTCATCCCTTCACTTCGGTATGATGTACCTCCTGGTCGCAAGGGGGAACCTCGCCCTCTTCAGGCATCCCGTGACGAAGTTCTACCTGCTGTCGATCATCCTGTCCGGACTTGCAATATCGTCATATCTGTTCTTCAGCCATACCTACACCGATCTCGGCGACGCATTGATGGACGGCTTCTTCAATGTAGCCTCGCTTGCGACATCGACCGGCTTCGCGGTCTGCGACACGTCTGTGTGGCCGATGTTCTGCATACTCATCCTGATGTATCTCTCCATCCAGTGCGGCTGCTCAGGCTCCACTTCCGCCGGTATGAAGGTGGACAGGGTATGGATCCTTTTCAAGGCCATCCGCATCCAGCTGCAGCGCACTATCCATCCCAACGCCGTAATCCAGGTTAAATACGGCAACAATGACATAGTCGACAAGGAGCTCATCACTTCCGTGTCGCTGTTTGCGGCACTCTATATCTTCATAGCCTTCGTCTGCTCGGTGATCTACGCCGGCTTCGGAATGGATATGACTGATTCCATATCTGCATCAGTGGCTATGATAGGCAATATCGGCCCTGCCTTCGGCTCGTTCGGGGCGCTCGAAAACTATGCCGCCTTATCCGCGCTGTGCAAGCTTGTGATGACTGTCGAGATGATCATTGGACGTCTCGGCCTGTTCTCGGTTCTCTCAATATTCCTCCTCTTCAGAAAAGGCGTATAATGGGAGTCGAGCATTTTTTCCAGCAGCTGATAGAACGCAATCTTCCTTTTGAGCCCACCGGGGATCAGGGCCGCGCCGCTGCAGCCCTTGCGGAGTTCGTCACCCTGCGGGATGACAGCGATATGATGGTGCTTGCGGGCTTTGCAGGCACCGGCAAGACGTCGCTGATGGCCGCTTTCGTCAAGGCCCTCAAGTCTATGGAATACAAGTTTGTGCTGCTTGCGCCGACCGGCCGTGCCGCAAAGGTGCTGTCCGGCTTCACCGGCGAGAAGGCCTTCACTATGCACAAGCACATCTACCGGCAGCAGTCGCTGGCTTCCGGCGGCAAATTCACCCTCGACATCAACAAGGCCAGCGACACGTTCTACATCGTGGACGAGGCCTCCCTGATCACCATAGACAATTCCTCCGGCTCCATCTTCGGCTCGGGCGACCTGCTGGATGATTTTGTAAGCTACGTGCGCAGCGGCCGCGGCAACAATATGATCTTCGTCGGAGACCGCGGGCAGCTGCCTCCGGTCGGAATGGAAGAAAGTCCCGCCCTTGACATAGATTTCCTGCAGAGCACCTACGGCACGGTTGTCGAGGCTTCGCTGTCTCAGGTTGTGAGGCAGACCGGCGAATCCGGCATCCTGCACAACGCCACCCTCATACGCAGGCAGATAGAACAGGGCTTCGGAGCTGCAGTGCCGCTGGAGCTGGAAGGTTTCGAAGACATAGAAAGCATCAACGGCGGCGACCTCATCGAGAAGCTGTCCGACTCCATAGACAGCTACGGGCTGGACGAAGTAGTGGTGCTGTGCCGCTCCAACAAGAGGGCAAACCGCTACAACGCCGGCATACGCTCTGCGGTGCTCTACCGCGAGGAGCAGCTGAACCGTGGCGACAAGCTGATGGTTGTCAAGAACTGCTACCAGTTCCTGGAGGACGTCAAGGACCCGTCATTCTTCATCGCCAACGGCGACGTGGCGCAGCTGGTGAGGATTTCTAAACACGAAGAACGCTACGGCCTTCATTTCGCCGAGGCCGTGCTCTGCTTCTCCGACTACAACGACCTCGAGATAACGGCCAAGATAATCCTCGACACTCTGTCGAGCGAAAGCGCAGCGCTGACCCCCGAGCAGCAGAACGGTCTGTTCGAAGGAGTGCTCGCCGACTATGCAGACGTCAAGACCAAGAAAAAACGCTTCGAGGCTGTTCGCGAAGACCCTTATTTCAATGCCCTGCAGATAAAGTACGCTTCTGCAGTGACCTGCCACAAATCCCAGGGCGGCCAGTGGAAGTGCGTTTTCGTCGACAATCCCTTCTGGAGGGACGACATAGAGCTGGAGGACCTGAAATGGCTGTATACGGCAGTCACAAGGGCCACGGAAAAAGTATACCTTGTCAATTTCAAGAATAATTTCATCAAGCAATGAGAAAATCCATAATCATAGCAGTCTTGCTGGCAGTGCTGTCCACTGCCTTCGATTCCAATGCCCAGCAGAAAATCCGCCTGACAGACGAGCAGATAGCTACCCGCATCCCCGCGGGCATCATCCGCACAAGGCCGGCAGTGTCAGTGGCTTCAGGTCCTTCTGCCGCCGCGATGCCGCAACTCGTTGAGGGCTGGGTCAATCCCACTTACTCTCCTGACTACTCCAAGATCGCATATACGCTTGGCAACAACCTCTATTCGATCGACGTCAACACGAGGGAGATTGTCCAGCACACTTCCGACGGCTCCGACGTAATCCTCAACGGCTACGCCTCCTGGGTTTATTACGAGGAGATTTTCGGCAGGGCTTCGAGGTACAAGGCTTTCTGGTGGTCTCCTGACAGCAAGATCCTGGCCTTCTACCGCTTCGACAATTCCAAGGTCCCGATGTTCCCCATCTACAATTCCGAAGGGCAGCACGGCAGCATCAACGAGACCCGCTACCCCAAGGCCGGCGATCCCAATCCCGAGGTCAAGATCGGCTTCGTGAGCGTTCGTGGCGGCGAGATCGTGTGGGCTGATTTCGACAGCAGCAAGGACCAGTATTTCGGCATCCCGTTCTGGAATCCCGAGGGGACGCGCTTTATGGTGTCGTGGATGGACCGCAGCCAGGACAATCTGCGTATGTACAGCGTGGATCCCACATACGGCAACAAATATCAGGTGTACGCTGAGCAGCAGGCTACCTGGATCGACTGGATGGAGCAGATGCTCTTCACCGACAAGGGTATGTATATCGTAAGGGACACCAACCTCTGGCAGCAGATTTATTTCCTGAGCTATGACGGCAAGGTCTACAAGCGCATCACCGACGGCGGTGAAAACTGGGGCATCCGTCTGCTCAAGGTAGACAAGAGGTATCTGTACTACACCGCAAAGCGCGAATCTACTGTACGCAACGACATCTACCGCATCACCTTGTCGAACAACAAGGTGGAGCGCGTCAGCAGCGGCGACTACAACTACGCTTCGGTGCGCGTAGAGGAGGAGGGAGGCACTAAGATCTACGCCAGTATGTCGAACCTGTCGACCCCCACTAAGGAAGTGGTGTTCAACATCCCGCGCGACGGAAGCCTTAAGAGGATGAAGATGGAAGTGCTCTTCGACAGCAAAGGCCCGGACTTCGACAAGTTCGAGATAGCGGTGCCCGAGCTCGTCACCATCACCACCCGCGACGGCATCGACCTTCCCGCTACAGTAATCTGGCCGATAGATATGGACCGCTCCGGAAGGGTGAAATATCCGGTCAAAGTCAACATCTACGGCGGCCCCGACAGTCCCCAGGTGCTCGACAGCTGGAAGGGAGTGACTTTCAACAACCAGTGGTGGGCATACCACGGAGTGATCCAGGTGGTGCTTGACACCCGTTCCTCAGGACACCTCGGCAAGGCCGGAATGAACCAGGTGTACCGCCGCCTCAGTGTCCTGGAACTTCAGGATTTCATAGACGGCATCAGTTATTTCCGCAAATATCCCTTCGTCAATTCCCAGAAAGTGGGCATCGAAGGTTTCTCATACGGCGGCACTATGTCGCTGCTTTGCTGCACTGCGGCCAACGAGTATTTCCAGTATGCCATTGCCGGCGGCGCAGTGGCCGACTGGAAGCTCTACGACACTCATTATACTGAAAGGTATATGGACACTCCGCAGGACAACCCTTCGGGCTACGCCCAGGCGGCGGTGTTCGACAGGATGGGCGCCTACAGGGGAGACAAGACCAATATGCTGAGGTATACCCACGGCACGGGCGACGACAACGTCCATTTCCAGAACGGCCTGCAGATCATCGACAAGCT
>JAGCZI010000209.1 GCA_017960085.1 Bacteroidales bacterium | reverse complement strand
GAGCTGGCTCAAATGCTGAATGAGGAAGGTATGGTTCGCGGGCAGAACGGCCGAGAGACTGCGAAGAAATGCAAGCTGACAGTGGTTCCGATGGAAGGCTGGAGCCGCGATATGACCTTCGAAGACACAGGCCTGCCGTGGGTACCCACCTCCCCAAATATGCCTCACCCCAAGACCGCATTCTGCTATCCGGCCTCCGGCATTGTTGGTGAGCTGGGAGGTTACCTCAACATAGGCGTCGGATTCACCCTGCCCTTCGAATGCTTCGCCGCCACCTGGATCACCGACGCCGACAAATTCGCAGCCGCCCTGAATGCGCTGGAACTCCCCGGCGTCAGCTTCCGTCCCACCTACTACCAGCCCACCTCAGGTTCATCCGCAGGCAAGACGGTGGGCGGAGTGCAGCTGTTCTTCACCGACTATGCCGCTGCAAGGCTCACCGAGATACAGTTCTACGTGATGCAGGTGGTGGCCCGCCTCTACCCTTCCCAGAAACCTCTGGGCAGCACCGACGCCTCTAAATACTCGATGTTCGACAAGGTGCTGGGCAGCAACAAGATCCGCGAGACTTTCCGCAAGAGCTACAACTTCGACGACATAAAAGATTACTGGCGCAAGGATGAAGCCACATTCAAGACCAAATCTGCCAATTACTATCTATACTAATACTATGAAACGCTTTTTATCAGCCGTACTGTGCCTGTTCTGCCTTGGAAGCATTGTATGCCAGGCAGACGACAACCTCAAGCTGTGGTATGCCCAGCCTGCTGAGATGTGGGTTGAAGCCCTGCCGTTAGGCAACTCCAAGATGGGTGCGATGATTTTCGGAGGCACCGCCACCGAGCAGATCCAGCTCAACGAAGAAACAATCTGGGGAGGCAGTCCCCACCGCAATGACAGTCCCAAGGCCCTGGCAGCCCTGCCTGCCGTCCGTGAAGCCATCTTCGCAGGCGAAGGACGTCTCGCATCGCAGCTCCTTGAGGAAAACTTTATGACCGGCATCCACGGAATGCCCTACCAGACCATCGGCAGCCTGATGCTCGACTTCGAGGGCCACGACCAGGCAAGCGACTACTACCGCGACCTTGACATCGAGAAAGCCAAGGCAACGGTGCGCTACAAAGTCGGGGACGTGACCTATACCAGGGAGTATTTCTCTTCTTTCCGCAACAACGGAGTCTATGTGAAGCTTACCGCCAGCAAACGCGGAGCTCTGAGCTTCAAGGCAAGATATGAGACTCCTTTCAAAGAATATTCGGTATTCTCTGAAGGCAAGGACCTGCTTCTGACAGCGAAAACTTCAGATCACGAAGGCGTGCCCGGCAAGGTACGTTTCGCCAACCGCACCAGGGTGAAAGCCAAGGGCGGTAAGGTCACCGTCAACAATGACAGCATCGAGGTCAAGGATGCCAACAGCGTCACCATCTACATAACCGCCGCCACCAACTTCGTCAACTACAATGACATCAGCGCCGACGAGATGGCCCGCAGCGCTGCTTTGATGAAAAAAGCCTCGAAGCAGAACTTCAACCGCGAGTACAAAGCCAGCTACAAGCTCTTCGCCAAACAGTTCGACCGCGTTAAGCTCGACCTCGGCAAAGGATCTGACGAGCAGACTCATATCCGCGTGAGCAAGTTCAACGAAGGCGGAGACCAGGCTCTCGTGGCCCTTATGTTCCAGTACGGAAGGTATCTGCTCATCTGCTCTTCACAGCCCGGCGGTCAGGCTGCCGGCCTGCAGGGCATCTGGAATCAGAGCCTGCTTGCCCCCTGGGACGGCAAATACACCGTTAACATCAATGCCGAGATGAACTACTGGCCTTCTGAAGTCACCAACCTTGTCGAGACTTCAGAGCCGATGATCAAGATGGTCCAGGAACTCTCCGTAACAGGACAGGGCACCGCAAGGACCCTGTATGACTGCGACGGATGGGTTGTGCACCACAACACCGACATCTGGCGCATCACCGGTCCCGTGGATTTCGGAGACTATGTATGGCCGATGGGCGGTGCCTGGCTCAGCCAGCAGCTCTGGCAGCACTACCTCTACAGCGGCGACGAGAGCTTCATTGCTGCCAACTACGACCTCTTCAAGGGCCTCTCTGATTTCTATATCGACTACCTCATCCCGCATCCCAAGTACGGATGGCTCGTCACAGCGCCTTCCACCTCTCCCGAACAGGGGCCTCCCGGCTGGGGAAGTATGATAGTTGCCGGCTGCACTATGGATATTCAGCTGCTCCACGACGTATTCACTAATTCAATTGCCGCCACCGAAATGGTGCATCCCGAAGACACTGAGTACATCGCCCTGCTGAAGAAGACTATGGCTCAGCTGCCTCCTATGCAGATCGGCCACCTCGGCCAGCTTCAGGAATGGCTGGAAGACGTTGACGACCCGAAGAACGAGCATCGCCACGTCTCTCACCTCTACGGCCTCTACCCTGGCAACCAGGTTTCACCTTACAAGAACCCTCAGCTGTTCCAGGCCGCCAAGCAGAGCCTCATCTACCGCGGCGATATGGCCACAGGCTGGTCAATCGGCTGGAAAGTCAATCTCTGGGCAAGGCTGCTCGACGGCAACCACGCTCTCAAGATCATCAACAATATGCTCACACTGCAGCAGCGTGACGGCTGGGGCCGTGCCAGCGGCAGGACCTATCCCAACCTGTTCGACGCCCACCCGCCGTTCCAGATCGACGGCAACTTCGGTCTCACCGCCGGTGTAGCCGAGATGCTGCTTCAGAGCCACGACGGTGCGTTGCATCTTCTCCCCGCCCTTCCGGACGCCTGGGCGAAAGGCAGCGTTTCCGGACTCAAGGCCCGCGGCGGCTATGAAGTCGCCATCCAATGGGACGGTGCCAAACTCTCAGAAGCCACCATCAAGTCCCTCATAGGCGGCAAGGTGCGCATCCGCTCCTACGTCCCGCTCCAGGGCGCAGGCCTCACAGAAGCTTCAGGCAGCAATCCCAACAAGTTGATGGAGAGCGCCGACATAGCCACTCCGCTCGTAGCAGAAGGCTTCGACGCCCCGATGCCGGAACTCCAGAAAGTCTACGAATACGACCTTGACACTAAGGCCGGCAAGACATACAAGGTGACTGCGGCCCTGTAACAGCACAGTCATAAGACAACAAAGGCTGCATTTTCCGTGCAGCCTTTATTGTTTCTGTATCAAGCGAGGATTACTCCACGAACGCGATGATCTCGTTCTTGGCCACCTTGTCGCCCTGGGCGGGATATACGGCGACGATCTTGCCTGAATATGCGGCTTTCACGTCTTCGAGAGCGTAGTTGGTCTGGATGCGGCAGATCACGTCGCCGGCCTTCACAGCCTTGCCTACGCGCGGAGCCATCGACTTGTCGACTACGTCATACTCCCAGATAACCTGTCCGTCGGCCTCAGCCTGGACGGCGTGGGCCTTCGGATGCTCTTCCTGGAATTTCGGAGCGTCGTTCTTGGGAACTTCCACAACCGGACGTTTTACGATGATCGGAGCGCCGGCCTTTGCCTTGGCAGCCTCGAGGTCCCTGTTGAAACGCTCGGCGGCAGCGCCGCTCTTGTAGTCGCGGTACTGGGTGGGGTGCATAGCCAGCTCGAAGAGCTCTTCGTCATCTTGGCCGAATTCCCAGCCGTTATCCTGCATTTCCTTGCGATACTGGTCCATATCGTCGGGATAGAGAGCCTGTACGTCTCCTTCGAAGAACTCCATACCCTGTTTCTCGGCGAGTTCCTTGATTTCGGGAGCAACGGGACCGGGCAGGACACCGCTGCGGCCCAGGATCATACCCCAGATGCTCTTGTCGGTGAGCAGGCTGTAGCGGGGCTTGCCCTGTGCTTCTGCCATAATGTTCATCAGAGCGATGTTCTTCACATACTGGCTGAACGGAGTTACGAGGGGCGGATAACCGACCTTAGGCCATACATATTCAACTTCTTCGAACAGCTTGACAACCAGATCGTCGAGGGCAACCTCAGGCTTGCCGTTGTTGCGCAGGTACATATTGACTGCAGGATGCACGCCCTTGAGGTCGGCCATCATCGAACCCATCATACCGCCAGGCAGACCGCAGCCCACGAGCAGTGAAGTAAGGTGATGGTTGGTCGGCTCGATGAAGTAGCCCAGGAAGTCGTCGATGAACTTCTGGGTGAGGGCGCGTGCCTCCATATAGGCCTTCATATTGATGTCCTTTACGAGGAAGCCGGCGTCTTTGAGCATAGCGCTGATGGTGATCACGTCGGGATGGATCTTACCCCAGGACAGGGGCTCGATGGCAACGTCGAGCACGTCGCAGCCTGCTTTGGCGACTTCGAGCATCGATGCTACCGAGAAGCCGGGGCCGCTGTGGCCGTGATACTGGATGACAGTCTCGGGATGGCGCTTCTTGATGTTGGCGACAATCTGTCCGAGAGACCAGGGACGGCCGATACCGGCCATATCCTTGAGGGCGATTTCCTGTGCACCGGCCTCGATGAGTTTCTCAGCCAGGTTGGTGTAGTACTCAACTGTATGGATGGGTGAGTAAGTGATGCAGAGTGATGCCTGGGGAATCATACCGCCTTCGATGGCATATTTGATCGAGGGGATGATGTTGTTGGCGTCATTCAGACCGTCGAAGATACGGGTGATGTCCACACCCTG
>JAGCZI010000029.1 GCA_017960085.1 Bacteroidales bacterium | reverse complement strand
GTCCTCGGGGAAGACACCCTGCCGAAGGAAATGCAGGGAATAATCCGCCGCAGCAACGCCAATGCCCGCTTCGGCATGGATATTGACTACTCGTTCTACGGCAGTGAGAATTTCACGGGAATGGTATACCGCACGGGCGACCAGTACTCTTTCAGGTCAAAGAAGATTCCGTCCCTGCTCTTCACCTCCGCATTCCACGACCACACATACAAACCTACTGACAAGATTGACATCATAGATTTCGGGATGCTTCGCAAGCGGACCGCCCTGATCTTTGATGTGATTTATAAATATTCGAACCTCTGATGTCCTTGAAAAGGCACATATTGACAACAGTTCTCTGCCTGGCAGCGTGCTTGACAGCCGCCGCACAGTACAACCCCGACCACTTCTATATGCGTGGCCGCAGGGCCCTTGCTGACGGCAAATATGCCGATGCCATCGCAAGCTTCAACGTGCTTTCAAGGCTGGACACTTCCGATTACGAAGCCTTCTTCTTCCGCGGAGTGGCCAAGTACGACCTCGGAGACTACACCGGAGCCGAGAAGGACTTCGATTTGACGCTGAAGAAAAACCCGATATACACACTCGGCTACCACTACCGCGCCATCGCCCGCAGCCAGAGCGGCAAATATGACGAAGCGCTGGCAGACCTGGCCACCGCCGTCAGCCTGAGGCCCGGCTACACGGGGCTTTATTTCAGCCGCGGAGTAGTATACTTTATGTCGCAGCAGTTCGAAAAGGCGGTGGAGGACTTCGACCGCTACATCCGCAACGAGCCGGAGGACGGCGCTGCATACCTCAACCGAGGTGCAAGCTACCTCTTCCTCGGCGACACCACCAAAGCCCTGGACAATTACAACCAGGCCATCAGACTTGACCGCTACGACGCGGAGGTATACGTCCGCCGCGCCCGCATATATGCTCTGCGCGACCAGTTCGAAGATGCCATAAAGGACCTTGACACCGCCATATCTCTCGACAGCACGAACACCCTGGCATACTTCAACCGCGGCCTTATGAAATATGACAACAAGGATATCCGCGGAGCGCTGGAAGATCTGGACAAAGTGCTCAGGGACGACCCGGGCAATGCCCTAACGCTCTACAACAGAGCCCTTATATATTCACAGATAGGAGACTTCGAGAAGGCGCTGGACGACTATGACCGCGTCATCAACATCAACTCCGAAAACGTGCTGGCATATTTCAACAGAGCCTCGGTATTCCTTGAGATGCGGCGCTACGAAAACGCAATATCCGATTATACCAAGGCCATCGAGCTCTATCCCGACTTCGCGAAGGCATATATGAACAGGGCCTACGCCCGCAATATGCTCGGCCAGTGGGCTGCATCCGAAAGAGACTACGAGACTGCCCGGGCGAAAATCAGGGAGTACCAGCAGAACACATCCACCAAGGAGGGTTACGAAGCCTTCGCCGACACGACTCAGAGCTACAGCCACCTCATCGACTTCGACGCCGACTTCGCCAAGAAGAATTTCGACAACGAGCTGCTGCAGTACAGGGATGTCGACATAGGGCTCAAGCCCCTCTACAAATTCTCTCTGGCAGCAAAGACCGTCATCAGCGACCTGAACACCCTCTCTCACAAGCTCCAGTATGAAAAGCTGGACGCTTTCTACAAGGAGGTGCCTCTCGACCTGGCTCTGACCACCGACAAGGAGAGCCCGGGCGACGACCTGTCGTCCAAACTGGCAGCGGTGAACCACGAAGTGTTGACCGGCAAGACTGCCGGCAACCTTCTCGCAAAGGCAATACTCGAGACGGGACAGAGCCAGTTCAACACTGCTATGGCCTGCTACAACGAAGCCCTGGCCAAGGAGCCCGACAACGAGTTCCTCTATCTGAACAGAGGTGTGCTTCAGGCCGATATGACCGACTTCATATCATCGATGGACAACAACATCCGGGTGCTCTCGCTCGACAATTCAGCGACAGCCAGGGTGACGGTTTCGGACAACTCAGCCTCCCGCACCTACGACTATTCAGCAGCTATAAGCGACTTTATGAAAGCCGCGGAGGTCGCCCCCGACTTCCCCTACACATACTATAACCTCGGCAACCTGTTCTGTCTGAGCGAGGATATGCTGACGGCCATCAGCCAGTACACGAAGGCTCTCGACCTCTATCCTTACATTCCCGAAGCCTATTACAACCGCGGCCTCGTGCTGATATTCCTAAAGGACAAGGAAAAGGGCTGCCTTGATATGAGCAAGGCGGGAGAGCTGGGCATAGCCGACGCCTACAGCGTCATCAAAAAATACTGCACGGAGCAGCAACAATAAGCTCCTGACAGTTTTTTTATTAAATTTGTACGAAACTGTATCGGTATGTGGCAGCGTTTTCAAACCTTACTTCTGCTCATCTGCGCCGGACTCCTGATTGCGATGTTCAGCGCTGATATGTGCTATGTGATGGTGCCTTCCGAAGGCGGCGCCTCCGGAGAGCTGACCCGCTACGCCATCAAGTTCGTAAACCGCTCCCAGTTCATCATCTTCACCTTCGTAACGCTGGCTCTCAGCGTAATAGCCATCTTCTACTACAAGGCCAGGGTGCTGCAGATAAGGATCTGCATCATAAACATCCTGCTGCTTGTGGCCTATCAGATATGGATACTGGTAAGCTTCTTCCAGCTCAAGAGCGTATATACCTTCACTGTAGCCACCCTCTTCCCCTTCGCCTGCATAGTGCTGCTACTGCTGGCCATCCGCTATATATGGCGCGACGAGTCGGAAGTGATAGCCTACCACATAATCCGCAAGAACAAAAAGAACGGCAAGATTAAAAAATATCAGAAAGAAACCGGAAATGAGAAGAATAGCTGAATCTGAATTGATAATCAACGGTGACGGATCCGTTTTCCACCTTCACATCCTGCCCGAAGACCTCGCTGACACCGTAATCCTGGTCGGAGACCAGAACCGCGTCCCCGCCGTGGCGAAATATTACGACGAGGGCAGCGTGGTCTGCGACAAATCCTCAAGGGAATTCCATACCATCACCGGCAAATACCACGGCAAAGACATATCCGTGATGTCCACCGGCATAGGCACTGACAACATCGACATAGTGATGAACGAACTGGACGCCCTGGTCAACGTTGATTTCACCACCAGGCAGCAGAAGCCACAGCGCAAGTCCCTCAACATCCTTCGCATCGGCACCTGCGGCTGCGTGCGCCCGGACATTCCTCTCGGCGGTTTCGTCCTCTCCGAGGTAGGCATAGGCATCGACGGTCTGCTCAACTGGTATGAAGGCGGCGAAAAAGTCAGTGACAGCGATATGGAGAAAGCCTTTATGGAGCATATTGGCTGGACACCCCGCCTCGCCACCCCCTACTGTGTGTGGTCAAGCAAGGAAATCCTCGACAGGTTCGACGGCTGCGCCAGAGGCATCACGATGTCCGCCCCGGGATTCTACGGTCCTCAGGGCCGCTCCATCCGTATGGGCCTCACCATCCCCGATTTTATCCCGAAACTCGAACAATTCGAATACAGAGGCGTCAGGATGACCAACATAGAGATGGAAAACTCCGCCATTGTGGGCATATCCAATATGCTGGGGCACCACGCAGCTACCATCTGCTGTGCAATAGCCAACCGTTTCCGCCTCGAGAGCATCCCGGACTACAAGCCATACATCGAAAAACTCATCGTTTACTCACTTGATTCCCTGACTGCATAATGACAGACGCCAAAGACCTCGAATACCTTGTAGACCTGTTCGACGACCCCGACAGCCAGGTCGCATCCGCGCTGGACAAGAAAATCCGGCAGGGCGGTCCTGAACTGCTCGACGCGCTTCGCAATATGGCCATCGACACCAAGGACGAGGCCCGCAGGGACATCATCAACCGCAAATTCTTATACTACAGCGCTGCGTCGGTGCTGGAGCAGCTTGAGCAGTATGCCGCCCTTGCCAAACGGGAAGAAGCGACCCTGCTGGAAGGTGCTTACCTCATCAGCGCACTGATTACTCC
>JAGCZI010000208.1 GCA_017960085.1 Bacteroidales bacterium | reverse complement strand
GTGATTCCACGGGAAGTGGAGCACTAATGAAGCAAGCAGCCATGCAATGATGCTTACAACAAGAAAGGTAAGCATTCCTTTTAGTTCCTTTTTCTGCCCGATAGAGAGTTTCATAACATCAATTCCGATTTATCGAACAAATGAACTACTCCTGGGCAATGCTCTTCAGCCACTTTTCGACCTTGGCCCGGCCGGTGCGGACTTCGTGGCCATAGATGGAGAATTCGTGCTTGACAGTGGCCTTGGGGAAGGCCTTCTTCACATCGCTTACGCAGTTTGCCAGACCGCTGCCTTCGTGGGTGGTGAAAGGAATGACGGTCTTCCCATCCAGGTTGATATCTTTGAACAGCGTGAACATTACCTGCGGGTAGGTGCCCCACCAGATGGGACCGCCGATGAAGATGACATCGTACTTTGACAGATTAGGGACCTCTCCCTCATAGGGCGGCAGTTCGCCATTCTGAGCCTCCTCCTTCGCCAGTTTGATGAGCGGATTGTAGGCCATCCCGTCGTATTTATGTGTGACGATTTCAAACTGGTCGGCTCCGGTGATTTCACTGATGTATTCGGCCACGATCTTCGTGTTGCCAACCTCGATATTGCCTACGGCATAGTTGTCTCCGGCGTGTGAGAAGAAGATAACGATAGCGTTCATTAAAACAACAATTGGGTGCATCTATACTTGTCGATATTCATTTAAGTTCTGCGTACTGCTCATCCATTACCGGTTCCTGCCACTCGGTGGACTGCTCGCCGCCTATTGCCACATGGGTGGTCAGGTGCTGGAACCAGGAGTCCTTCTTTGCGCCGTGCCAGTGCTTCACCTCGTCAGGGATGTCGATGATCATGCCAGGCGTGAGGGCAATGGCAGGCTTGCCCCATTCCTGATACCAGCCTCGTCCGGAGACGCAGATCAATATCTGATGGGCCCCGTGATGGATGTGCCAGTTGTTGCGGCATCCGCGTTCGAAGGTGACGTTGACGTATTCGGCAACGGTCGCTTCGTCCGCTGAAACGTTTGCCGGCTGGACAGGGGCAAGGTGGCTCTGGCCTTGGAAGAACTGGCCATAGGGGTTTGGAATGCCCTTGGGCCATGCTCCGGCTGTAGCGTCCGCGGCGCAATCTACCTGAGAATAGCCGTTTTCAGAAAGCCATTGGCAGAGTTCATCCACTTGCTCCTGGGTATTGCCCATGTTGACGGCTCCGGCCTTGTGGGATGCCAACTGCGGCTCCACACCTTTCAAGCTGCTGAGAGCCGCTACGGTAACGAGTTCACGATCAGCGGGAGAAAGCTGGTCGCCGGCGAAGATGTCACCAAAAAGGTGCGACTTCAGGTAGTAGTCATCCTGCGGACAGAAGTCGTAATTGAATGCTTTGCCTCCCGTCAGTATGGTTTGCACCTCACTCCCCCGCTTCAGGGCCTTCCCGGCGTCATCCCAAAGTCCAGGGCGCATCCAGGGCTTGCCTTCGTCATCGCTGATGCCATTGGCCTTGCGGTCTGCGAGCACCTTCTGGAGCGTACCAAGTGCATTGAGCGAACGGGGGAAGCCCGTATAGGCATAAAGCTGAGAGAAGGCCTCCTTCAGTTCATTCACAGTCACGCCGCCGTCCAGAGCCTGGCGGATGGCAGGATCAAGACGGACCAAGTCACCCTGCGCCTCCAACGAGGCACAGGCGCAGAGCAGTTTCTGACGCTCACTGAGCGCATTTGCGGAGATATTCATTGTCCCTATGACCATTAAAAAGAGTACAATCAGTTTTTTCATTATTTTCCCCACATCATGAACAGTTCAACCGTAGCCGGGTCGGCATGATGGAAGAAGAGGCTCTTTCCGGTATCGAGTTTTACAATTTGCGCCATGTCATCCTCGCTGAGGGCGAAGTCGAAGATGTCGAAGTTCTGCTGCATCCGCTCCACGTGCACCGACTTGGGGATGATGACCGTCCCCTGCTGGAGCAGGTAGCGAAGGGCCACCTGGGCCACGCTCTTGCCGTACTTGTCGCCGATGGCCTTCAGTATCTCATTGGTGAAGAACCCATTGCGGCCTTCTGCGAGTGGGCCCCAGGACATGGGCTGGCAATGATACTTGCGCATGTACTCGCGGGCCTCGGTCTGCTGGAAGAACACGTGATTCTCCACCTGGTTCACGGCCGGTTTCACATCCACATGCTCCTGAAGGTCGATCAGCCGGTCCGGATAGAAATTGCTCACGCCGATGGCGCGGACCTTCCCTTCCCGGTAGGCCTCTTCCATAGCGCGGTATGTACCGTAATAATCGCCGAAAGGCTGGTGGATCAGAAGCAGGTCGATATACTTGGTCTGAAGCTTCTTAAGGCTCTCCTCAATGCTGGCTTTGGCTTTTTCATACCCTGCATTGGAAATCCAGACCTTGGTCACCAGGAAGAACTCGCTGCGGGCGATACCGGATTTGGCGATGGCATTGCCCACGCCTTCCTCATTGTGATAAGCCTGGGCCGTGTCGATGAGCCGGTATCCCACGCGGATGGCATCTGCCACGCAGCGCTCGCACTCAGCAGGATTCACCTGATAAACTCCATAGCCCAGCATGGGCATTTTTACTCCGTTGTTCAGTGTTACGTATTCCATATCAAAGGATTTGTTATTGTTTCTGATGCAAAGGTCGGTATAATTCCACTATCCAATGTTTTACATTTTTCGCCGGAGTTTTCACTTTTTACACAATTCTCGCTATCTTTACGCCATGGACCTCTATTATTCAGACAACATACAGGATATCAGCCGTAGCGAATTGGAGCATTGCTGCCTGCATCTGCTATGCTCGCAGGGAGAAGGAAGCCTGGTGTACTATGACCGATGCTTTCACTTTAGAGAGAATGACCTGCTGGTTCTGTCGCATCCGGACGCGGTGAGCAACCTTGCACTGACTCCCGGTACTGAAGGAGAGCTCTTTGCGGCCAATTACAAGTTTCTCCAGAACCAGCTCCCCGCCAACAACTACTCAATCGGTGGTAGCATCAGTCTGTATGGAAATCCGGTGATTTCACTCTCAGACGCCCAGGCCGATTGCTTTCTGGCCGATATCCATCGGCTTCGGGACAGGATAGATGATTCCGGCCACCGTTTCTACCGGGAACTGATGGGCAGCCTCTGCCTTACCATGATGTACGACATCTTCTCCTTCCACAGTGAGCGGGATGGCGGTAGCGCATCCACGGAGCGGGCCGGGTTCATCGTCAATGAACTCATGCGTCTCCTTGCCGAAGGGAACTCCCGCACGGAAAGGTCCGTAGGCTGGTATGCCCGGCAGCTGAATGTATCGGAGAAATATCTTTCCTCTACGGTAAAACGCCTTACAGGCCATTCGGTAATGTCCTACATAGACAGGCACACCGTGCCCATTCTCAAAGAATACCTGGATAATCCCCGCCATTCACTCACACAGATAGCAGACAGGATGAACTTCGCCTCCCTGTCCTATTTCAGCCGATATTGCAAAAAGCATCTGGGCGTGACCCCCACCGAATACCGCAGCAGTCTGCAACCAAAGAGCTAGCCCATCAAGACTACCAGAGTCCTCTATATACCGATAAATGTGAATTTACTTCCTTAATAATCGCAATAGGATCAAAAAATAGATAGCCATCATAAAATTGCCAATAGCAAGAAGAATCATAGGAGTCTTGTTGCGCTTTTCACTCTTACGGTCATGATAATACCACACCCAGCCAACAAGCAGCAAGACCGATTGGATAATCACCCAAATAATGATAAAGGTTTTCATTTCTTCTTCGCTCAATTACGATTTATCTGTTTGTTATTCTTTCGTGAAAATGTATACCGCCACTGTGGGCAGAATAACCAATAGCAGCAGCGTGATCTCCACCGAGGCATACGACCCGAAATAGTCGACCAATGTCTGGAATTTCAGGATCCCGTCAACCAGCAGGACCAGGAGGGCAAACCAGCATATTCCAAATATCGCTGCGAACTTGAGCTTTCTTTTCTTCAGTTTCATCTTGTCAGATCGGCTTTATCCCATGATTTCCTTTGGCAGCATCCCGCACAGCGCATCTTCTCTGATGACCTTGGGAGCGGCCTTCCCCGCCAGTACC
>JAGCZI010000207.1 GCA_017960085.1 Bacteroidales bacterium | reverse complement strand
TTCGTGCTTTACCACACGCTGAGCTGGCAGACATACCACCTTCAGGACTGGAACTATTATTTCATCTTCAAGGACGGTCTGTCTCACAACTTCAACTACACCATAACGCTGGCCCGTAACTCTACTGACCAGACCATCTATCCCCGCCAGGGATCAGATATGAGCATAGCCCTCCAGCTTACTCCTCCCTACTCACTGCTCCGCAAGGACAAGCCTGCAGATTTCAACTACCACACTCTGACAGACGCGGAACACTACAAGTGGATCGAGTACAACAAGTGGACCCTCAAGGCTGCCAACTACCTCACCCTCGTCGGCAACCTGGTAATGATGACCCGCGCACAGTTCGGCTATCTCGGCTATTACAACCGCAACTGGGGTTACTCTCCGTTCGAGGGCTTCCTCGTGGGCGGTGACGGTATGTCGGGCTACAACACATACGGACAGGACATCATCTCGCTGCGAGGTTATTCCAACTACTCCCTTACCCCGTATTCCAACGGCGCCTACAACGGTAACGTCTATGATAAATTCACTGTCGAACTGAGATACCCGATCCTGCTCCAGCCGCAATCGACGATTTTCGCGCTGGCGTTCCTCGAAGGCGGTAACTGCTGGTCGGACATCAAAGATTTCAATCCGTTCCAGATCAAGCGCTCAGCCGGAGTCGGCCTGAGGATCTTCCTCCCGATGATCGGTCTGCTCGGTATCGACTGGGGTTACGGATTTGACACACAGGATCCAAAAGAAAGAAGTCAGTTCCATTTTATGATTGGACAACAATTCTAAAGTACAATGAACATGAAAAAGATCGCTTTAACTCTATGTTTGGCTTTTGCTGCCTTCATAGGTGCGCAAGCCCAGAATGTATGCTACATCGACACCGAAGAGATCCTCGCTACCGTCCCGGAGTACCAGAAAGTGCAGGACCAGCTCAACAAGCTTGCTGAATCTTATCGCACAGCGCTTGAGGAAGAACTCGGAGCCGTAGACAAACTGTACAAGGATTATCAGAACAGGAAAGCCACTCTGTCAGCTTCTGAACGCCAGAGGCTGGAAGATGAAATCATAGCCAAGGAAAAAGCCGTAAAGTCAAAACAGAACACCTATTTCGGCGAGGACGGCGTGATGGCCAACAAATCTGAGGAACTGCTGTCTCCGATCAAGGAGAGGCTCCAGACCGCCATCGACGCAGTCGCCTACAAGTTCAACTGCTCTCTGATAATCGACCTTGCCATCACCACCGGCATCGTCTATCGCGACAGCCGTTTCGACCTTACTGACGAAGTAATTGATTATCTTAAAAAATAACGTAATGAAAAGAATTATCCTCATCTTGTTTTTTGCTGCATTTGCAACTATCGGTGCCAATGCCCAGAAGTTCGGTCATATCAACACAAGCGAGCTTGTCAGCCTGATGGCCGAAACCGATTCAGCAAGGGTCCAGCTCGAAGCCTATCAGAATGAGCTCATCGAGGAGATGGATGCTATGCAGACAGAATACAACCAGAAACTCAACACTTATCAGCAGAAGAGCTCTACCTGGACAGCCGCCATCAAGGAATCAAAGGAGAACGAACTGAGCGAAATCGTACAGCGCCTCAACCAGTTCCAGCAGACAGCCCAGGAGGATCTTGCCAATATGCAACAGACTCTGATGATGCCGATCTACCAGAAGGCTCAGGAAGCCATCAACAAAATCGGCAAGGACAACAACCTCGTCTACATTTTTGACACATCAGCCGGCGCTATCATCTACACTGACGACACTCAGAGTATGAACATCCTCCCCCTGGCCAAGGCTGCCCTCGGAATCCCTGCTGAAAAAGTAGCACCCGCACAACTGCCACAGTAACCAACTAAAACATATGCAACACAAAGTAATCGACATTAAAGATGTCGTTATCCGTTTTGCAGGCGATTCCGGAGACGGAATGCAATTGACGGGAACCTTGTTTGCAGACACCTCTGCCCTTTATGGGAATGAGATTTCGACATTCCCGGATTACCCCGCAGAAATCCGCGCCCCTCACGGCACGATTTCCGGGGTTTCCGGTTTTCAGGTCCATATCGGAAGCGAGGGGGTCAACACTCCGGGAGACTTCTGCGACGTGCTCGTAGCGATGAACCCGGCCGCACTCAAGGCCAATGTCAAATGGGCTAAGCCCACTGCAACCATCATCATCGACACCGACACCTTCGACGAGCAGGGTCTCAAGAAGGCCGGTTTCACTACGGACAACCCTATCACCGAACTGCGCATCGAGGACCGCAACGTCATCTGCGCACAGATCACCTCCCTGACCAAGGAGAGCCTGAAAGATTCAGGACTTGACGCCAAGAGCATCGTCCGCTCGAAGAACATGTTCACACTCGGAATGTGCTTCTTTATGTTCAACAGGCCTCTGGAGTACATCAACGCCTATCTCGAGAAGAAATTCGCGAAGAAGCCCCACCTCATCGAGCCCAACAAGAAAGTGCTGTTCGACGGCTACAATTACGCAAGTAACATCCACGCCATCGCCAACACCTACGAAGTGGCTCCGGCAAAACAGGAGAAAGGCATCTACCGCAACATCAACGGCAACCAGGCCACAGCCTGGGGTCTCATCGCAGCCGCAGAAAAGAGCGGACTGCAGCTGTTCTGCGGTTCATACCCTATCACTCCCGCAACTGCCATACTTGAGGAACTCGCTATACATAAGAACCTTAACGTCAAAACAATGCAGGCAGAAGACGAGATTGCAGGCATCTGCACAGCCATCGGTGCGGCCTATGCCGGCGATTTCGCAGTGACTTCGACCTCAGGCCCCGGCCTCAGCCTCAAATCAGAAGCCCTCGGCCTGACTATGATCACCGAACTGCCGCTTGTCGTCATTGACGTGCAGCGCAGCGGCCCGTCCACCGGTATCCCTACCAAGACAGAACAGACCGACCTTGCCCAGGCCCTCTACGGCCGCAACGGTGAGTGCCCTGTCTGCATAGTGGCCGCCCACTCTCCTTCAAACTGCTTCGATGCAGCATTCAACGCCGGCAAGCTGGCTCTCGAGCATATGATGCCCGTGATACTGATGTCTGAAGGCTTCATCGCCAACGGCAGCGAGCCGTGGAAGATCCCTTCAATGGCAGACTATCCCGCCATCAAACCGCCGTTCATCGAGTCTTGCGAAGGCGGCTTCAAGCCGTTTGAGCGCGACCCCGAGACCTTTGTCCGCAAATGGGCCGTTCCCGGCAAGAAAGGCCTGAACCACCGCGTCGGAGGCCTTGAGAAGAATCCTGCCGGAGTCATCTCATCAGACCCTGAGAACCACGCTATGATGGTCGCCGCCCGCGCCGAGAAGATCGCCCGCGTAGCTGACTGCATCCCCGAGCAGAAAGTCATCGGAGAGAGCGAAGGCGACGTCCTCGTTGTAGGCTGGGGTGGCACTTTCGGCCATCTTTTCACTGCAGTCAACGAACTCAGCGCACAGGGCCACAAGGTAAGCCTTGCACACTTCGATTACATCAACCCGCTGCCCAAGAACACTGCGGACATCTTCGCAAAATTCAAGAAGATCATCGTCTGCGAGCTCAACAGCGGCCAGTTCGCCGATTACCTGAGGGCACGCCTGCCTCAGTTCAGCTACCTGCAGTACAACAAAGTGCAGGGCCAGCCGTTCATCGTCAAGGAAGTCGTCGACGCAATCAAGGAAATCTTATAGGAGGAGCAGACAATGAAATATACAGCACAAGATTTCAAAAGCAACCAGGAAGTGAGATGGTGCCCGGGATGTGGTGACCACGCAGTTCTTGCAGCGCTTCAGAGAGCTCTTCCCCAGGTTAGCGAAGACCTCGGATATGAACTTGAGAAATTCGTCGTCGTTTCCGGCATCGGATGTTCTTCAAGGCTTCCCTACTATATGAACACCTACGGTTTCCACAGCATCCACGGACGTGCGACTGCCATATCCACCGGCATCAAGGTCGCCAATCCCGAGCTATGCGTATGGCAGGCCTGCGGCGACGGCGACGCTCTCGCTATCGGTGGCAACCACTTCATCCACGCCATCCGCCGCAATGTCGACCTCAACATCGTGCTCTTCAACAACCAGATCTACGGTCTGACCAAGGGCCAGTACAGTCCTACTTCAAAGTTCGGCACGATTACCAAGACTTCGCCTTACGGCACTGTCGAGAATCCGTTCACTCCCGGAATGCTCGTTCTGGGCGCACACGGCACCTTCTTCGCCCGCGGCATCGACAATGACCTGGCTCTTAACCAGTCAATCTTCGTGACCGCAGCCAAGCACCGCGGCACTTCTGTCTGCGAGATGCTCACCAACTGCGTGATCTTCAACGACGGAGCACACGCAGCCTTCGCAGCCCGCGAAGTGAGGGCAGAGCGCACCATAACCCTTCGTGACGGCGAGAAGATGCTCTTCGGCGCCAACAACGACAAGGGCCTCATCCTCAAGGACGGCAAGCTTGCCGTGGCCAAGATCGGTGAAGACGGCGTCACCCTCGACGACATCCTCACCCACCACGTAGACAGCGACGACATCGGCCTTCAGAGTATGCTCATCGATATGAAATACCCCGATATGCCCGTAGCCCTCGGCGTAATCCGCGACGTGAAGGACAAGACCTACGACATCAACGTCCTCGACCAGGTCAACGACGTCACCGCCAAGGCCAAGATCCACTGCGTAGACGACCT
>JAGCZI010000206.1 GCA_017960085.1 Bacteroidales bacterium | reverse complement strand
CGCCGTCGGCCTTGGTGATGAGGGGGCAGGTCATAGCGAAAGCCTCGCCGCCCAGCTTGCGGCGGATGAGCTCGGTGCCGGTGGTGATGTTGCCCCACTGGTCGCTGCCGCCCATCTGCAGCTTGCAGTTCTCGTGCTCATACAGGTACATAAAGTCATAGCCCTGCACCAGCTGGTATGAGAACTCGGTGAAGGACATTCCTTCGCGTTCCTCGCCGCTCAGACGCTTCTTCACTGAATCCTTGCTCATCATATAGTTCACGGTTATATGCTTGCCGATGTCGCGGATGAAATCGAGGAAGCTGAAATCCTTCATCCAGTCGTAGTTGTTGACCATTATGGCGGCGTTTGAGGCGTCGCTGTCGAAGTCGAGGAAGCGGGCCAGCTGCTTCTTGATGCACTCCTGATTGTGACGGAGCGTCTCGGCGTCAAGCAGGTTGCGCTCAGCAGACTTCATAGAGGGGTCGCCGATCATTCCGGTGGCGCCGCCCACAAGAGCCACGGGCCTGTGGCCGCAGTTCTGCAGATGCTTGAGCATCATAACTCCTACGAGGTGTCCTATATGTAATGAATCTGCCGTAGGGTCGATGCCCACGTATGCAGAAACCTGTTCTTTCATCAACAATTCTTCGGTGCCCGGCATAATGTCGTGAATCATCCCGCGCCATTGAAGTTCCTTTACAAAATTCTTCATTATATCTGTTTCGTTAAATTACAAAGATTTCACTTTCTCCATCATCTGGTCGGCGAAAGCTTCCTCGCCGTAACCCTTGAGGATGCTGTTGACGTAGTAGATGTACTGGAGGTTGCTCTTGACTTTGTCTTCGCTCAGCATACCGCTGTCGGAAGGCCAGCCCTGGCCGTAGTATTTGGTGACCTGGGCTGTCTCGTCGACGAATTTGTCGGCAAGGGCCTTGGCCTTGTCCGTCTGGCCGCACTTGAAATAGAGCTCAATGAGGTTGAGTATGCTGTATTCATTGATGCTTGCCAGCGACGATATGTTGTAGGGGAAGTTCTTCTGCGGAATCTTCTCCATACACATTTCTATGATTTCAAGGGCCTTCTCTTCCTCTCCGGCCACGAGCAGAGCTTCGGCGGTATTCACGAAGTGGCTCCTGAGCGGGCAGACTGCCAGGAAGGTATAGAGGTTCTGATAGTCCACGTGGAAGTCCTTGCCGAAGGAATCGAAGCGGAAGACATTCTTGAAGCGGTCGTACATCATCTCATAGTCCATCGAATCGGCAGTTCCGAGAGCCTCGCAGTCCAGCGGGACGAGTTTGTATGCGAAACCGTCTTCACGCAGGTACTTGGCGTTGCGCAGGTTGCCCTCGCCGCTTGAGCTGATGTAGTAGATGGGCCTGTCCCAGTTGTAGTTGCAGAGCAAATCGAGGATGATCAGATCGCTCTTGTCGATGGCCGAAGCGTCGATGCGGATGTCGATGTAGTCGAGGATCTGGTCGTAGTGCTTTTCGTCCACGATGCCATATTTCTTCACATTCTCCTTGTTCACGGGGATGCGGATGGTCTTGGACACGATGATGCCGTCGTTGGTACCCTGGCGGTATTTGGGATCCTTGAAGATGTCCATCACATAACGGCCGTCAGCAGGACCCTGAAGAACGTCGGCCACCGGCACGTAGTCGTTCGTTCCGTAGAGATAGTCGATCCTCGGCAGGTCGATGTCCAGCGGCTCGGATTCGTACATCTTGCATTTCATCTGGTCGATGTACCAGTCCATACCGAGCAGGGAGGTGTTCATCACGCGGATGTCGGTGCGGATTCCTTCCACCTCCTGCGCGTACCACAGAGGGAAGGTGTCGTTGTCGCCGTGGGTTATGACTATTGCGTTGGGGTCGCAGCTGTTGAGGTAGTTGTAGGCTATGTCCTGGGCAGTGTAGCGGTTGCTGCGGTCGTGGTCGTCCCAGTTCTGGCAGCCCATCAGCACAGGCACTGCGAGGCAGAGGGCACAGGCCACTGTGGCAGACACGAGGGCCTTGCCGCGGCTTTTCTCCTCATCGGGCTTGAGCACTTTGTCGAGCAGCTCCTTGAGCCACATCACCGCCAGTCCGATCCAGACTGTGAAGACATAGAACGAGCCGGCATATGCATAGTCCCTCTCGCGCACCTGATACGGCGGCTGGTTGAGGTAGATAATGATTGCTATGCCCAGCAGGAAGAACAGCAGGAAGTTGATCCAGCAGCCGCGGCCGTCCCTGTTGAGCTGGAAGAACAGGCCGATGATGCCCAGCAGCAGCGGCAGGAAGAAGTAGTGGTTCTTCGAACGGTTGTGGGCGAAATAGTCTGGCGCCACGCTCTGGTCGCCCAGCCGGGCCTCGTCGAGGAAGCCGATGCCGCTCTCCCAGTTGCCGTTGGTCACGTCTCCCGGAATCTGGCCGTGGAAGTCGTTCTGACGGCCCACGAAGTTCCAGAAGAAATAACGGAAGTACATATAGTTCAACTGGTAATCGAAGAAGAAGCCCAGGTTGTCCTTGAAGTAAGGCATCTTGTTGTTCTTCCACTCGCCGTTGGACATACGCACCTTGCCGGTCTTGAACTTGCCGTCGGTGTAGGTGTCGTAGAAGGCCTCGTGAGCAGGGCTCTGAGTGCTCCACATACGGGGGAATATGGTCTTGGCCCCTGACGGATATTTGCCGGACAGAGGGCTGTCGGTCTTGATGTACTTGTCTCCCAGTTCGGTGTAGTAGGTGCCTTCCTTTGCCTCGATGACTGAGGTGTACTGCTGGCCGTAGATGATGGGGGCGCTTCCGAACTGCTCACGGCTGAGATAGCGGATCAGGGTGTAGGGGTTGCGGGGGTTGTACTCGTTGGTAGGAGTGCCGGCCGAAGCCCTGATGAGCACGATGGCGAAGGTAGAGAAGCCGATTATGATGGTGGTAAGCCCGAGCACTATGGTGTGCGCCAGGACCTTGTTCTGCTTTCTGAACCTGGCAAGCAGCAGGAAGCAGATCACGAAGATCACCAGCATCATAAAGGTAGTGCCGATGTTGAACGGGCAGCCGAGGGTGTTGACGAAGAAGCGGTCGACTACTGCCAGAAGCTTGGGCAGGAGCGGGACGATGCCGTACAGCACCACTGCTACCAGCACGCCGCCGAGGCAGAGGATCAGGAATGACTTCCACAGGGTCACTTTCTCGTTCTCGTGCCTCTTGTAGTATACTATATAGGCAATTACGGGGATTACCAGCAGGTTCAGCAGATGCACGCCGATAGAGAGGCCTGTAAGGAAGCAGATGAGGATGAGCCAGCGGTTGGCATAAGCCTCGTCGGCCTCTTCTTCCCATTTCAGGGCGGCCCAGAAGACTATGGCGGTCAGCATCGAAGACATAGCGTAAACCTCGCCTTCAACGGCACTGAACCAGAAGGTGTCGGAGAAGCAGTATGCCAGCGCTCCCACGACTCCAGCCCCCCACACTGCGACGGCGTTCGACAGATCCATCTTGCGGCCTTTGCGCTCGATGATCCTGCGTCCGAAATGCACTATGGTCAGGTAGAGGAAGAAAATGGTGAAGCCGCTGCACAGGGCGCTGAAGCAGTTCACTGCCGCAGCCGCGTGTTCGGGGCCGGTGAACATAGTGAACATATGCGCGAACAGCTGGAACACAGGGTTGCCGGGGGCGTGGCCGACTTCCAGTTTATACGAAGAGGCTATGAACTCACCGCAGTCCCAGAAACTGACTGTAGGCTCGATGGTGGCCAGGTATACGAAACTTGAAAACGCCAGAACCACTATCGCGATGATTCTGTTTATCTTGGTGAACTTGCTTTTTTCCATTTCAGAAATGATTCCGTAAAACGGCAAATTTAGTAATATCTTTTTTTATACGTAACTTTGCATACCCATAAAACCCTTTTGCGAATCAAGACTATGCAAGACTGGAAGGACAGACTCGGCGTCGTATACTCCACCAACCCGGATTTCAAATATGAAACCCCCGTGGAGGAGGAAGTCCAGACCTTGCCCGCAGCGCAGCAGAAGCTCATCGTGACCATTGACCGCCGCGCCCGCGCAGGCAAGCAGGTGACGCTTGTTTCGGGTTTCATCGGGAAGGAGGAGGACCTTGCCGCCCTGGCCAAGACCCTCAAGACGAAATGCGGTGTCGGCGGCAGTGCCAAGGACGGGGAAATCCTCATCCAGGGAGATTGGAGGGACCGGGTGGTAGCGCTGCTCAAAAGCCTGGGATACAACGCCAAAAGGGGGAACTGACGGCGGATGACAACTTTCCTGCAGACACTTGATGAAGTATGGCGGGGCAGTTCCAAGATAGCTGCCTATGCCGATCCCCTCGCCAGCTCCGCAGAGCCCGGCTACAACTGGCTGACGACGATACTCGTGCTTGCTGCGCTTTTGTACGGCATCTATTTCTTCCACCAGATAGTCCTTGCCTCGTCGCTCTCCCTGAAGACCTTCTTCGGCAGCAGCAACAAGCTCCAGAATATATGTGAGAACCAGACGTCGCTCGCCTCGGTCAATGCCACAAGCATAGTATGCCTGCCGGTGCTCGCGATGCTGATATATGCCAGGGACTGGTCTTCGTTGAGCATAACGTACATTTTCGCCGCCTTCGCCGCATTTCTGCTGCTGAGGGTCATAGGTTTCGAGATTATGGCCTGGTACAAGGGCACGAGGGCTGTCTTCGACACCATCCGCAGTTCCGGAAGGGTGACTCTAGTGGTGGCATCGTTGCTGAGCGTCCCGGCTTTCCTGATTCCGCTCCTTTTCGGCCAGGGAACTGCTCCTTTCGCCCGCATATACTTCATCGCAGTCCTCGCAGTGTGCTTCACGATGTACTGCGTGAGGGCCTGCAAGTACCTACTGGAGGCAGGTTTTTCAATTTTCTTCTGTTTTTTGTATCTTTGCGCACTTGAATTTTTGCCGGCAGGCTTACTGATTAGTGCAATTATTTCATTATGAGCATTGTAGACAGCAAGAAGAGGATTTTGATCTCACAACCTGCGCCCACGACGGGTTCCCCTTATACAGATCTAGTCAACAAATACGGTCTCGACATAGATTTCATTCCGTTTTTCAAGGTTGAACCTGTCAGCCTGAACGATTTCCGTTCGCAGAGGGTCAATATCCTGGACTACACGGCAATCGTCTTCAGTTCCCGCACCGCCATCGATTCTTTCTTCAATCTGGCGAAGAAGATGCGCGTGACAATCCCCGAGACTATGAAGTATTTCTGCCAGTCAGAGGCCATCGCCCTCTATCTTCAGAAATACATCGTCTATCGCAAGCGCAAGATATTTTTCGGCAACGGCACTTCCGCATCGCTGGTCGACAGCATCGGCACCAAGCATAAGAACGAGAAGTTCCTCATCTCCTGCACCGATTCCCTGCGCAGCGACGTGAAAGCAATGTTTACCAATGCCAAATACGATTTCGGCAGCGCCATCCTCGTCCGTACGGTCTGCAGCGACATCAAGCAGAACGTCGACCTGTCGAAATACGGTATGGTGGTCTTCTACAGCCCTTCAGATGTGAAGTCGCTGTTCCAGAACTTCCCTGAGTTCACCCAGAAAGACCTCCTTTTCGCTACCTACGGGAAAGGCACCGCCAAGGCTGCCAAGGACGCTTCCCTGTCCATCGAGATCGAAGCTCCCACTCCCGAGTCTCCCTCAATAGCTGCCGCTCTCTCAAATTATTTCGCAAAATAACCGGCAGGAGGCACGCGCTATGGCTCCGCTGTCATATCCCAAGAGCGTCAGGCTGCATCATCGCAAGGCCTTCCAGGCTCTTCTGGACAGTGGCAACACGCATTACAATGCCGTCTACAAGGTTTTCTGGCGTCTGAGCGAGGCTGATGCCGCGCAAGGCGGGACTGCCGGCTGCCGTTTCGCCGTGTCCGTGCCCAAGAGAAATTTCAAGAGGGCAGTGAAGCGCAATCTGCTCAAGCGCCGCACCCGCGAGGCCATCCGCCTCAACCGCGCCTGCCTGCCGGAAGGCTTCGCCGCAGATTTCCTGTTCTTCTACCGCCCGGCCGAAGTGCTGGACTACGCCGTCATCGAGAAGGCAGTAATCGAAACTTTCGGGGCCGTAGCCGCGAAAGTCGCCGCCAGCGACGCTCCTGCTCCGCAAACCTCCCTTTTACAGGACGAAAGCAATGAATAAGCTGCTGCTCACTTTCCGGAAGGTCTTTGCGTGGCCGGCGCTGAAGCTCATCCGCTTCTACAAGGTGTGCATCTCGCCATACCTCGGCAACCACTGCCGCTACACTCCCACCTGCAGCCAGTATGCCTACGAAGCCATCAGCAAGTACGGCATCTTCAAGGGCGGGTGGCTGGCCCTGCGCCGCCTTCTGCGCTGCCACCCCTGGGGCGGCAGCGGCTACGACCCAGTGCCTTGACAATCGCCTGCGGCCAGTCTTTTTTGTTTGCTTTCGCCCAAACCCAACTTTCACGGATTTTTCGGACATGCTCTGCAGTGCATTGTGGGGCACATTGGATAAATCGGTGGCAGGAAATCGTGCCACGGATTTGCGACGGACCCTCTGGAGATGCCTGCAGTGGGGGTAGCGCCAATCCGTGAAAGTTGGGTTTGGGGCGAGGATGCTTACCTAAATCATATCGCGAACTTCCTCATAGACCAAACCACAAAGGCGGGCAAGTTGCTTTGTGGAAGAGTTGTAGCGGGCCTTCAGCACTTTTGCCAGGTGGAGGCGCTGTGCCGTGGTCAAAGAGCGGATGCTGTGTGCCCCAAACAGCTCGCGGCAAACTTCTGTTTTGTGCTGACGCATCTCTTGCATAGGTAAAGATAATCGTGAGATGATTCCGCCTCTCTCGTCTACATCTGATTCTTTGGAAATACACATGAAATAGTTGAAGCTTTTATGGGTTTTAAAGATTCTCTCCACAAGATGATAGTCGACATATCGCCCGGGGAAGATTATCTTGTCTTGTCCGCATATTGTGGAGCCGACCGTTTCGCCAGTCCACTTGGGAGATGTCCAGTGTCCAGGTCTGCGGAAATAAAGAGCGGCGCTTGACCATGGATAATCATAAGCATTGTAGCTTATCCCTCCGACAGGCGCGTTTTTAATGACATAACATATCGCAGTCTTCAGATAGCGGTCGGTGTCTATTACCTGATGGTTAATAGGGAGTGTCCTGAGTTTGTGGCGTTCTTCGTGCCGATGGGATATAGCCCAGGATGTTTGTTTCACATAGTCATGCATAAAGTGGTTGCAAGGGTCGAAGGCTCCGTGGAGAATAAAGTGGACGTGTGTGTCCATCAATGAGAAAGCCAGAATTGTGATCTTATACCTTTGGGATAACGGGTAGATTCGGTTCATGCCGCTGCGGAAATCATCTTCATCGATGAACATGGCGTCAACGGCGTTACCGTCTGTACTGAAATGCCAGCAGTTGCATACAGTTATTGTCTGCCCTTTGACAAAAGGCTTGTCGAGGCCGAGGTCTGACTCGATCTTCAGTGGCTTGTCGTGTTGTGTATCCATAGGATGCTAATATAGTTGCTCTGTGCAAAACGTAATGTGCCATATCGACAATTTTTGACGGTCTGCCAGAAATCCAAATTTGCACATGCAAAAGCGATTTTTGCCACAATGGTTCTATCCGAGGGAAACCAACTTTCACGGATTTTTCGGACATGCTCTGCAGTACATTGTGGGGCACATTGGATAAATCCGTGGCAGGAAATCGTGCCACGGATTTGCGACGAACCCTCTGGAGATGCCTGCAGAGGAGGTAGCGCCAATCCGTGAAAGTCGGGTTTGGGGCAGCAAGGTCATCCGGCGATATGTTTTGCGTCGACACGGCACACAAAAAAAGACTGACCACGCTTGCGGCCAGTCTTTTTTGTTTACTTTCGCTCTAACCCGTCCCGGCTAGAGGACTATGTCCAGGAAATAGGCGTTGAAAGGGCTGTCTGCCTGCTTGAAGTAGATGAGACCTTTTACGGGGGCGACTTCCTTGCCGTCGATCGTGGCCTTGAAGCATTTGGGGTAGCGGGTATACTCGCCCTGCTGTATGTCTTCCTCCCACCAGGTGATTATCTCGTGGAAGTAATCGTCGCCGAAGACCATAGGACATTTGAACTTATATTTGATGGTCTCCTGCAGAGGCTGCCTGGTGACGGCTGAGCCGCATACCAAGGTGCTGCCCAGGTACCACGTGCCCTCTCCGATGTACTTTCCGTCCTGACCGGTCTTCAACAGCTTGTGCTGGGCATCATATTTTGAAGCAAAGAAGACAGGCTTCTCGTCCAGTCCGCCCGAAAAAGTGATTAAATCGAGGCTGTAATGCTCGGGATTGACTTCCCCGCGGTATATGACGCTGGTCTTGTCCGAAATGTAATACTCTTCTGCGAGCGGCATCACAAGGTCGTTCCCGTCGGCATCCTTGAAACTCATCTGCAGGAAATAGAAATCAAGGTAGCCCGGCAGGGTGTCGGGAAGGATGCTTTCCTTCTCCCTGCACGAAGTCAGAGTCAAGGCAAGCACAGCAAGGATGATCGAATATCTGAGGGTTTTCATATCTGCTTTCTGTTAAAAAAGCGCCGGGATCGAATCGACCTCCGGCGCTCTGTTCATTATGCAGTTGCTGTTACTTCTTGGTGGCAGCAGCAGCCTGTTTTGCAAGTCTCTTCTGGTTGAGGTCGTACATAATCGGGGTACCGATGAAGATTGATGCGTAGGTACCTACGATAACGCCGAGGGCCAGAGCGACTGAGAAACCGCGGATTGACTCACCGCCGAAGATTGCGATTGCAATCAAAACGACGAGGGTGGTCAGTGAGGTGTTCACCGTACGGCTCAGAGTTGCGTTCAACGCACCGTTCACGGTCTCCTTCAGTTCACGTTTCGGATACAGCATCCTGTGTTCACGGATACGGTCGAAGATCACCACGTTATCGTTGATAGAGTAACCGATGATGGTCAGCACTGCAGCGATGAACTGCTGGTCGACGTCGAGGGTGAACGGAAGGATTCCTGAGAAGAGTGAATAGAAGCCGACGAGGATGATGGTGTTGTGTACAAGTGATGACACACCGCCGAGACCCCAGGTCCAGCCTTTGAAACGGATTGCGATGTAAGCGAAGATTACGATCAGCGCGAGGATCACCGCAATCACGGCGTCACGCTGCATCTCGCTCGCGATGGAAGCATCCACGCGGTCGGATGAAACGATACCGTTCGGGTTCTCCAGAGTAGAAGTGAACTGGTCGAGAGTCATCGGAGTTGCGAAGAACTTGCCGAGAGCGTTGTAAAGCATACCCTCGATCTCTTTGTCAGTCTCCTGGGTCTGGTCGTCAACTTTGTATTTGGTTGTGATCCTCATCTGTGAGGCACCACCGAACTGCTTAACCTCTGCAGACTCACCGAACTCGTCGATGGTAGCTGCACGCACTTCCTCAGCTGTAACCGGAGTGTCGAAACGAACGACATAGGTACGGCCGCCGCTGAAATCAACGCCGAGGCTGAAGCCCTTGGTGAAGAACGATACGATGCAGATAAGGCAGAGGACGCCGGATACGATGTAAGATATCTTCTTCTTGCCGATGAAATCGATCTTGGTGTTCTGGAGGAAGTTCCTGGTAGCAGGTGAGTCGAAAGTAATGTCTTTGCCTCTCTTCAGCCAGCCTTCGAAAATCAGCCTGGTGATGAAGATTGAAGTGAAGACTGAAGTGATGATACCGATAACCAGCACGGCTGCGAAACCTTTGACTGAACCGCTGCCGAAGATGTACAGGATGACACCGGTAAGGAAGGTGGTCACCTGACCGTCGATGATGGCTGAGTATGCATTCTTGTAACCGTCGCTGATAGCAAGACGAAGGGCCTTGCCGGCGCGGAGTTCCTCTTTGATACGCTCATAGATGATGACGTTCGCATCCACGGCCATACCCATAGTCAGCACGAGACCGGCGATACCGGGGAGGGTAAGCACGGCGCCGAACGATACCAGGGTACCGAACAGGAAGAGAACGTTGCACAGCAGGGCGATATCGGCTGCGAGACCGGCCTTGCGGTACCAGATGAGGATGTAGAGAAGCACGAGGCAGAATGCGATCAGGAATGAAAGCATACCGGCACGGATAGAAGCGCTACCGAGTGACGGACCTACAACCTGCTCCTGAACGATGCGGGCAGGGGTGTTGAGCTTACCTGACTTGAGGACGGTTGCAAGGTCGTCGGCCTCTTCCTGAGTGAAGTTACCGGTGATCTGGCTGCTACCGCCGCTGATCTTGTTCTGTACGTTAGGATATGAATAGACGCTTCCGTCCATCACGATGGCGATCTGACGGCCGATGCTCTGCTCGGTAATCACTTCCCAACGTGCTGAACCGGTGCTGTTCATAGTCATACTTACCTCAGCGCTGCCGCTGATCTGGTTGTAGTTCACGCGGGCTGAAGTAATCACGCCGCCGTCGAGGACAGCGCCCTTGCCGGCTGTGCTCTTCAAAGCTACGAGCTCGTAATATACGGGAGTCGATGCGTACTGGCTGGGCTTGAATGACCAGGCAGGAACGAAATCGTTCGGGAAGGCCACGCGGCTTTCACGGATCATACGGCCGACTTCGGCAGTATCACGATAGTGCACGAGACCGAGGCAGGCAGTGTTGCTGCCGAGGCTCTGGAGCTTTGAGAAGAGAGGACTGCTCTCAGCGAAAGCATCATTTGAGGCGTTCTGGCCGAGAGCTGCTGCGATTGAATCGACAGCTGCGCCCTGGGCTTCACCCTCAGCTTTCAGAGATGAAATCCTTTCACGCTCTGCGTCGTTCACCTCCTGAAGGTAAGGGAGGATCTCGTTATATGTATAGGTGTGCCAGAACTCGAGGGATGCAGTACCCTGGAGGAGTTTACGCACACGCTCAGGCTCCTTCACACCAGGAAGCTCGACGAGGATACGACCCGTGCTGGCGATTTTCTGGATGTTGGGCTGAGAAACACCGAACTGGTTGATACGGCGCTCAACTACATTGTATGAGTTGTCGATAGCGCTCGCTGCTTCCTGCTTGAGGAGGTCGATGATATCTTCGTTGGTTGCCCTTGATTTGTTCTTGATCTCGCCGTTGAGCTTGTCAAGGTCGATGTCGAAAGAAAGCCTCTGACCGGGAGCTACCTCATCCCACGCCTGTGCGAAGAGGGTGATGTAGTCGGTGTGGTCGGTGGCAGCCCTTTCGCTTGCGAGAGCGAGAGCCTGCTTGAACTGGTCGGTGGTCTTCTCACGTGCGCAGTTGCGGATCAGCTCAGCAAGGTCGAGCTGAAGCATCACGTTCATACCGCCTTTAAGGTCCAGACCGAGGTTGATTTCTTTCTCCTTGACGTTCTTGTAAGTATAACCGAAATAAACGTTTTCGGTTGATATCGAGTCAAGATAAGTGTTGTTGGCAGCTGTGCGGACAGAGTCGAGATAGAACGCTTTGTCCATATCAGAAACTGCGCTGAATGAAGGCTCTTGCTGTACTGAGCTGACTACTTGGTCGGCGTACTTTGCAGCCTTTTTCTCTTGCAGGGCAGTTACCAGAGTGAATGAAAGCTGGAACAGACATGCAAGAGCAATCAGAATTGCCACTAAACGAATGGCGCCTTTACTTTGCATAATTTGAAATATAATAATTTATTAACAATTTCCTTTTTCCGAAAATAGTCTGCAAAAATAGTATTTTTTCCTAATATTTAAAGTATTTCGTAATTTTGTTTGTTCCAGAAGGCTCCATGATTGTTAATAAAGTACATACACTTCTGTTATTTTTGCTGGCCGCCAGCCTGACTTGCGCCGCGCAAACCTCTGCCGTCCTTGAGCGTCAGGCCGATTCCAAACTTCGCGATTATGACTTCGCAGCGGCCAGCCAGCTCTACCGCCAGGCCTATGAGGCCAGCAGCGACGCAGCCTTCCGCAACCGTATGGTCGAGAAGATGACGCAGTGCGACAACGGGCTGGGTATGCTGTCGTTCGCCTGCAAGCCTGTGGTCGTAGCCTCCAAGACCGTTCCTGCGAACAATTTCTTCCTTTATTATAAACACATCCCTGCCGAACGCTGGGCAAGGATGGCCGACGGCACCGTCGCCGCCTTCAACCCTTCGCTGGACAAGATGTTCTTCCAGCGCGACAACGGCGGGCAGAGCGACATCTACACCTCAACCCGCGTCCAGGACAACCTCTGGAGCACTCCGGTCCTCCTCGGCGAGAGCCATATGTCCCCCGGGGATGAAGTGATGCCGGTCGTCTCTTATGACGGCAAGAAGCTCTACTACTCTTCGAAAGGCCTTTTCGGTATGGGCGGTTACGACCTGTTCGTGTGCGAGTGGGACGAAGCCTCCAAGTCCTGGGGCGAACCTCAGAACCTGGGCTTCCCTTTCTCCTCTGTAGGTGATGATTTCCTGTACAGCGACACTCCCGACGGCAACTTCTCCATCCTGGCCAGCAACCGCGGCTGCGGTGCCGACTCGGTCACAATATACGTCCTTCAGTTCAAGAGTGCTCCTATGAAATCTTCCGTATCGGCCGCCGAGGCCCGCAAGATTGCAGCCCTGCAGGTCAGCAAGCCGCAGGGAGGGCAGCCTTCCGCCGCTGAAGAGCAGCAGCAGAGCTACGACGACCCGCTGCAGCGCCGCTACGCCGAAGCAATGACAGCATACAGCACTCTCAAGAAGGAACTT
>JAGCZI010000205.1 GCA_017960085.1 Bacteroidales bacterium | reverse complement strand
ATGTTGCGGCTTTTTTCGTGACCCTGGGTCGCCTTTGTCTGACCCCTCCTTTAATGGTTCCCTCAGGGAACCAATTGTATCCGTGATGTTGCGGCTTTTGCGTTTCCGATGCGCGAGCGCTATTGTCGGATTATTTGCTAACTTTGGTGGATATGAAGAAGATGATATTATTGCTGGCGGTTCTGATGCTTTGTCCCGTTTGTGCGCGCGGACAGAATCCGGTGCTGTTGCATTCGCATAACGACTATGAGCGCGTAGTGCCGTTCTGGGCGGCTTACAGCGAGCGCTTCGACTCCGTGGAGGCAGACGTCTATTGCATCGACGGCACTCTCTTCGTCAGCCACGACCGCAAGGACATCAAGCCGGAGCGCACCTTCGAGGCTCTCTATCTCCAGCCGCTGCTGCAGGTGTTCAGACAGAACGGCGGCAGGGCCTGGGCGGGCAGCGAACAGACGCTCCAGCTGCTGGTCGACATCAAGGAGACGACCGAGCCGACCCTGGGCACGCTGGTGAAACTGCTCTCGGCACACCGCGACGTCTTCGACCCTGCGGTGAATCCCTACGCAGTGAGGGTGGTGATGACCGGCAATGTGCCTGCTCCCGCCGATTTCGTCAAATATCCTGATTTCATCTTCTTCGATGGCAACCTGGAACTGGAATACACCCCGTTGCAGCTGCAGCGCATCGCGCTGTTCAGCGCTCCTTTCTATAAATATACACTGTGGAGAGGCCGCGGCCGTGGCAGCAAAGCAGGATGGGAGAAGGTAATGGATGCAGTTGGCAAGGCCCATTCACAAGGAAAACCGCTCCGCTTCTGGGGTGCTCCCGAGAGCGAAACGGTTTACCACGTGTTCTATTCGCTGGGCATCGACTATATGAATTCCGACCGCCCTGACGAGTGCGCGCTGTTCTACCGCTCCAACAGCGCTCTTTTCGAAGAATAATCAGAATTGTTTCTGGATGCCGATGAATGTGATGGCGCCGGTGCTGACCTCGCTGATAGCGTAGATGTACGGGCGGTCGACCTTGAACTCGATGGGTTTATCTCTCGGAATTGCGGTGGCGAGGTCCATTCCGACGTATGAGACAGCAGCCGCTTCGGTGCCTTCCTCGTTCACTTTTACCTTAGCCTTGTGAATTATCTGGCTGATGTAAAGGGCTACGTTGCTGATGCCTGAGAAGTCGGCGCTGCGTTCGAAAGCTTTCTTCAAGCCCATTTCCTTAAGGGTCTGTATGCAAAGGTCTGAAGCGGAGTATTCGGTCTCGAACTTGGGCAGAGAGAGGACGACCTCACGTTCGTAACCACCGTGGAGATAATCTTTCCAGCTATCCACATCGAGGTCTTCAAAAACGGCGTCGACGTCGACACCTTCCTTCGGGAGGATGACTGTCATCCGGTACGCACGGTTGCCGTAAGGCAGGGTGAGCGCCCAGGCATCTTCTCCAAGAACTACGAACATATCGTCAGTGCGTCTCATCATAGTGACATCGCTGGTCGAGCCGTCGTGATTGTTGAATTTTTCTTTACGGCTGTATTTCTCATAGAACTTGTCACTCCATTCACCTTTGAAATAAAGGGCGTTGATGAGCGCTACCATCTGTTCTTCGGAAACCTGGTCGACAATATGGTCGATCATCCCGTGGGTCTTCTTCGAGCACCAGTCGTTCATTGCGATAGCCGCGTCAAAACCGTCATTGACCAGTGTCTTGCACTCCGCGTAGTAGTTTTTCTGCAGTTTGGCTGCGTAATCATCTTTGACGACGATCACCTCCTTTAACCAGAAAGAGTTGGCAATTTCCATCACGGTTTTCTTGTCTACACTCTGAAGGGCAGGGATGAGTGTCCTATAAAAACCTGCAATATCCTCCTCGCTGAATCCCGACAGCCTGAGGGCCTTGAGCATCTCGGTTTTGGTATCGCCGACAGCGCCTTCGGCTGTCATTGCAAGGACAGTCTGAAGGCTGAAAGGCGATGCGAACATATTGGCGTCCTTGTCCTCCTTTCCGGCCAGAAGCTTCATAAAATCGAAGGTGAATTCATTCGCCGTGCGGCAAAGATCTTTCTGTGTCTCTGTCAGTTCGATATTCTTGCGGACATTGTCGTCCTTCTGCGGCTCGGCTTTTTTATTGCAGTTGTTGAAAAGCATAATTGCGGCTATTAGTGTTACGGTAAACATTTTCATCATTTTTAGCTTTGTGTTGTCAGAATTGTTTCTGGATGCCCATAAATACGATGGTGCCGGTGCTGACTTCGCTTATGGCGTAAATGAAAGGCCTGTCGACCTTGAAGTAGACGTGTTCCAGCGGGACGGCAGCGCTGCCAAGCCTCATTCCGACGTATGAGACAGCTGCGGCTTCGGTGCCTTCTTCATTGACTTTTACCTTGGCCTTGTGGATCACCTGGTCGATGAAGACGCTGACGTCGCTGATGCCGCTGAAGTCGGCGCCCCTGGTGAAGGCCTTTTCCATTCCCATATCTTTCAGCGTCTCGATGCAGTTGGCAGATGCTGAATATTCACTTTCGAATTTGGGGAACGAGACCGTCACCGGATGCCTTTCGCCGTAGTTGCGGTAGCGCCTCCAACTCTCAGCGTCAAGGCCGGCGACCACTTCGTCAACATTCACACCTTCATTGGGAAGGATGACGGTCATCTGGAAGGCCTCGTTGCCGTAAGAAAGGTTGATGGCCGCAGCCTGTTTGCCGCGGTAGACATTCATCGATGTCTCCTTCTTCATAAGAGTGAGCTTCTTGGTCGACCCGTCGTAATTGTGGAAGTCGTCGTCGTAGTTGTAATCCTTATTGAACGGTGAGCTCCATTCGCCTTTGAAATAGAGGGCGTTGATCAGCGCAACCATCTGGTCGTCCGGAATCTGGTCGACTATCATATTGATCATACCGTGGGTCTTGCGGCCGCACCAGGAGTTCACTGCCCCTGCCGCTGCAATCCCGTTGTCAGCCAGAGTTTCGCACTCGGCGTAGTAGTCAGCCTTCAGCATTGCGACGTAGTCCTTCTTGATCGGGATAGCCTTCTTTGACCAGAAGGAATTGGCGATTTCCATCACCGTAGTCTTGTCAGCCCCCTGAAGAGCAGGGATAATCGTCTTGAAGTAGCCGGTGGCATCCTCCTCGCTGAATTCTGACAGCTTAAGAGCCCGGCGCATCTCGTCCTTAGTGTCTCCGGCAGCTCCTTCGGCAGTCATCGAGAGCACGGTCCGCAGGCTGAACGGCGATGCGAAGATATTGGCATCAGCCTTCTCTTTTCCGGCCAGGATCTTCATAAAGTCAAAAGTGAAATCGTTCGACGTGCGGCTGAGCCCTCGCTGAGCCTCAGTCAATTCGATGCTCTTGCGTACGTTATCATCCTTCTGCAGCTCGTTGCCGTTGCCGCAGACTGTGGGGTTTGTCATCAACATAGCAGCTAAAAGTATAACTGTAAACATTGTCTGAATCATTAAAGAGGTTTGGCCGATTGTACGGCGATAATCGTGCCAGCCTGATCTTTACCGTAAAGTTAATAAATTGTTATTTGCTTCGAATCATTATCTTTGGCGCATGAATTCCAAACTGACTGGGCATCTGGCGTGCGCGGCGGCGTATGGCATATTCGGGCTGAACATCGTGTTCTGCAAGGATATTGCGAATGCGGAATCTGTGTCTCCGGAGGCGTTGTTCGGGGCGAGGATGATTCTGGCGGCGGGTATTTTCTGGCTGTTGTCGCTCTTCACCAAACCTGAGAAAGTGCCGTTCAAGGATGTGTGCCTGATGGCGCTGGCCGGCATCATAGGCCTGGCGCTGCCGCAGTACACGTTTCTGAAGGGCATCACTATGTCTTCGACCATCGACTGCTCGATCATCGGGTCACTGACTCCGATGTGGGCGATGATCTTTGCGGCTATCTTCCTCAAGGAACCGATTACCGGCAAGAAGGTTCTGGGCGTGGTGACTTCGCTGGCGGGTGCGCTGCTGCTGATCTTCACCTCGCTGCATTTCAAGGGCGGGTTGCAGAGTTCGACTCCGGCCGGAATTGCGCTGCTGGTGGCCAACTGCTTCACCTTCGGTGCATATCTTGGCATTTTCAGGCCTCTCACCCAGAAGTACGGTATAGTGACGCTGATGAAGTGGATGTTCTTCTTCGCGATGGTGGTCTCGATCCCGCTGAGCATAAAGCCCATCCTGTCGGTGGATTATGCGGCCGTCACGCCGAAGGTATGGCTGGAAATAGCATATCTCATCGTGCTGGCGACCTTCGTGGCCTATTTCTTGATACCTGCCGGACAGCGCAGGCTCAGGCCGACCATCGTCAGTATGTATACCTACCTTCAGCCCATCATCGCAGTGGTGGTGAGCATCATAGCCGGGATGGACACTCTCAATTGGCAGAAGGTGCTCGCGATAGTGCTGGTATTCGCCGGAGTCTGGATTGTAAATAAATCAAGGGCAGCTTCGCCTGCTGAATAGTACTATGGACGTATTCTGTGTTTTTGCATTGATCCTGGGTCTTGTAGGAATAATTGGCAGCATAATACCTGCCTTGCCGGGACCACCGCTCAGTTGGGTGGGGCTTCTGCTCGTCTATTTCTCTGGCCAGAGGGGAGTGGCGGATCCGATGACTCTGCGTTTTTTGATGATCTGGCTGGCCGTAACCGTGATAGTGACGATATTCGACTATTTCGTGCCGGCGTGGTTCACCAAGGTGACTGGAGGACACAAGGCAGCCAGCGTCGGAGCGATGATAGGTCTTTTCATCGGTATGTTCTCGCCCTTCGGCATCATCCTGGGTTCTCTGGCAGGCGCCTTCCTCGGAGAGTTCCTCTTCGAGAAAAGAGGTGTATGGGATTCCTTCAAAGCCAGTCTTGGTGCATTCCTCGGCTTTATGTCCGGCACCGGTGCCAAGCTCATAGTAAGCGGTATCCTGTTTTACGACATCATCAAGTACGTCTTCTGATCAGCTGTAAGCGCAGACTGCCTTGCTGCGACCTCCGTTCGCCTTCGGCTCACTTCGCCCCTCCCATTGTCTACTTCGTCCTGCTTCGCAGAACTCGTATCCAACGGGCCCCTCCCTCTTCACTACCGAGGGCGGTAGTGTCGCAGCAAGGCAGTCTGCGCTTACAGCTGATACCTGTTCCTTCCGTTTGTATGTGTGCGAGCGCTCCTTCTTGGCGACGAAATGAACGTGATGCGCATTTCTTCATATTGTCGCCGGAAAACGGACTTTTCAACTGTGATAATGACCACAGTATGAACCACACGGCTTTACATCCATATTGTGGTGCAGAAATGGGAAATCTATTCCCGTGACAGCATCCTGTCGATGCCTACCATCAGACCGTCGAGCTCGGCGATGCCGCGAAGGCGTCCGTTGAGCGGGTAGCCGATGTTGTATTTGTCGGCATCGAGGTCGTTGAGGATGCGGATGCCGTGGTCGGGACGCACCGGCATACGGAAATCCTTGCGGCCCGCTGCGAGGCGGCGGCGCTGCTCACGCATAAATACTTCGACGATAGCCGGCATATCCAGGTCGCCGTACAAGTGGCCAGACTCATAGAAACTGCGGCTGTGGCCTATGTAGCGCGTATTGCGCAGGTGCAGGAAGTGGATGCGGTCGGCAAAGCGTTCAGCCATCGCCACCATATCATTGTCCTGGCGGCCCGAAAGCGAACCGGTGCAGAAAGTAATGCCGTTGTGCGTTGAGGGATTTGCCTTCTCAAGCCACTCCATATCGTCGGCACAGCCCATAATGCGGGGCATTCCGAGGATGGGATAAGGCGGGTCGTCGGGATGGATGGCCAGATTGACACCGTATTTCTCACATTCCGGAATCAGTGCGTCGATGAAATATTTGAGGTTGGCGCGGTATTGCTCCTTGTCGATGTCAGCGTAGCGGGAGATGTAGTAAAGGAATATCTCTTTGTAGTCGCTGGCGGAGCTGTCGACGGCTCCGTTGATGAACCCCTGGGTGGCAACGATTATATTGTAGCACAATGTCTCGGCCTGTTCAGGAGTCATAGCGGCATAGACTTGCTTCGCGTCAGAGAGATCCTTCTCGCTGTAATCATTCTCGGCTCCGGGCCTCTTGAGGATGAAAACGTCAAAAGCGACGAAAGTGGGGTAGTCGAAGCACAGTCCGATACCGCCTCCGACGTAAGGATAGTCCAGAATCGTCCTGCACCAGTCCAACACCGGCATAAAATTGTAGCAGACAGTGTCGATGCCGCACTGGCCGAGGTTGCGTATGGTCTTGCGGTAGTTGTCGATATGCTCGTCGCGCTTGCTGCTTCCTATTTTGATATCTTCAGACACAGGCACGCTCTCGACAACAGCCCAGCGCATACCTTTGGACTCAATCTGAAGTTTGCGCCTCAAAATGGCATCTTTGGGCCAGACTACGCCGGTCGGAAGATGGTGGAGAGCGGTGACAACACCTTCGATGCCCATCTGAACAAGATTGTCCAAAGTTACGGCGTCGTTTTCGCCGAACCAACGCCAGGCTTTTTCAAGCTTTACCATAGTATTCTATCTGAGTTCTTTTACGATGGCGAGAGCCTCGCGAACTTTCTTCTCAATGAAACAGAAATCGCCGTTGGCGATAACATCTTTAGGGGTCAGCTTAGAACCGAGGCCCACGCAGGCTACACCGGCCTTGAACCAGGCTTCGAGGCTTTCCCTCTCGGGAGTCACGCCGCCAGAAGGCATAAGCTCAGTCCAGGGGCAGGGACCCTTGACGGCCTTGACGAAGCTCGGACCGCCGACTTCAGCTCCGGGGAATATCTTGACTATCTCGCAGCCGAGTTCCTCCGCCATATTGATTTCGCTCAGCGTGCCGCAACCAGGAATCCAGGCCACCTTGCGGCGGTTGCAGATCTTGGCCATATCGGGATTGAGGCTGGGCGATACGATGAAGCTGCTTCCGAGCTGGATGTAGAGAGCTGCAGTTGCGGGGTCGCAGACAGAACCGGTGCCCATTATCATCTCAGGACATTCCTTCGCGCACCATTTGTTTACTTGCGCGAACACCTCGTGGGCGAAGTCGCCGCGGTTGGTGAATTCAAACACGCGTGCGCCGCCGTCATAGCAAGCCTTTACGACCTTCTTGACGATTTCGGCGTCTGAGTTGTAATAGAGGGGAACGATACCTGTGCTT
>JAGCZI010000204.1 GCA_017960085.1 Bacteroidales bacterium | reverse complement strand
TCCCTATCGGCACCAAGGAATTCCACATCGGTTCCCAGCTCGGTGACAACGGATGGGGCGCCCTTGGATTCAAGCTTGCCGTCCCGATTCTCAACCTGCCTGCCAGAAGTCAGATAACGAGAGCCAAGATAGCCTTCAACGACGCACAGGTAAGCCTTGATGAATCCAGGAAAGAACTGTCAAAGCAGCTCCGTGAAGCATACTACCAGACGATAACCGCGAGAGAACGCTACAACTCCGCCGTCAAGGCTGAGTCTGCCGCTCAGGAGGCTTACAACTACCAGACAAGGATGTACGATGTCGGCCGTTCAACCACATACGATCTTGACCAGAGTCGTCTCAAATGGTTCGCAGCCAGCGAAGAGGCAGTACGGTCGAAGTACGAATACATCCTGAGGAACAAGATCCTGAATTATTACAGCAGTTATACGCAATAATATCCATATATGCACGTAGGTCTTTTCATCGACGGGTACTTACCCATTATAGACGGGGTCATCAAAGTTGTAGACGCTTATGCCTCGAGGCTTTACAAGAAGTGTGACGTCACTGTATTCACCCCGTATTGCTATGGGCAGGAGCCCGGATATGACGACCGCTTCCCCTATGAGGTAGTCCGCTGCTGGTCCATAATGCGCAAGACGGACGACTATCCCCAGGGCTTCCCGATAATGGATCCCAAATTCAGGAAGCTGGCGCAGGAGATCGACTTGATCCACGTCCACAGCGCATTCCCCATAGGCCTGTATGCAAAGTCCCTGTCCAAAAGAAACAATATCCCTATGGTCGGGACGATCCATTCCGATTTCAGGCCTGATGTGTACAAGTATCTGGGCAAGGTGTTGGGAGAGCAGATCGTAAAGCTGCAGATGACCATATACAACAATTGCGTCGAGTGCTGGACAGTAAATGACGTGGTGGGGAAGATGTTCATCAGCGATTACGGGCTTAAACGTCCATACCGCGTGATGCCTTACTCGACCGACCATCACCCGGTCGCAGACGAAGACGGGGCGCATCAGAGGATAAATGCTGCATATAACCTGAAAGATGACGATTTCATACTGGCCCACGTCGGCAGGCAGGACCTTCAGAAGAGGGAAGACTTCATCCTGAGATCCCTTGTCGAGCTGAAAAAGCTCGGTGTGAAATTCAAGATGCTGTTCGTGGGAGACGGAAGCAAGCAGGGATATCTCAAGCAGCTGACTTCGGAACTCGGCTTGAACGACAATGTCATTTTCTGCGGTATTCTTTCCGACAAAGAACAGATGATGCAGCTGTACTCACGTGCAGACCTGCTTCTCTTCCCGTCAGTGTCAGATACCTATGGCCTTGTCAAGATCGAAGCGGCCTGCCAGAAGACTCCGACCTTGTTCTGCGAAGGAACTATGGTGGCAGACGGCACCGTAGATGGAGTCAACGGCTTCACGGCTCCCAACGACGAGGCAGCCTTCGCCGCCCGCATCGCAGAGCTGAGCGCCAACCGCGAACTCATCAGCAAAGTCGGCCAGAATGCTTTTCGCGTTCTGTACCGGACCTGGGACGACCTTGTGGATGAAGTCTACGAAAATTATCTCAGAATTATTGAAAATCATAGAAAATCATAACTTTGTATAACGATGATACGACTTTTTATACTTATACTCCTCCAAGGTATTCTGGTTGTCGGAGCCGAGTGCTTCCTGAAAGTCGCCCTGGCAAAGATCGGCGAGTTCTCCTGGACCTGGGCCTTTTTCAAAGGAGCCCTGTCTACCTGGCAGCTCTGGCTGGCTGGAATTACGGCTATACTGGGTGTAGTAGAGTGGATGGCCGTTCTCAAACGCTATGACCTCTCGCTTGCCTATCCTCTGACAGCCATCAGTTTCATCCTCAGCCTCCTTGCAGGAGCCTGGATATTCCACGAGGCTATACCTGCCACAAGGTGGATAGGCGTAGTGCTCATTATGGCAGGCGTTTATTTTGTCGCACGATAACATAGTTCTATGAGCAAAAGGATATTAGTAATCTCACCCCACGCAGACGATGAAATACTCGGCTGCGGCGGCTATCTGGCCTCCCAACGTGACGAAGGGAGCAAAATCCACATCGCTTACGCAACCATCGGCATCAAGGGCGACCCTTCCAGAGAGCTTTGCAGGATAGCCGAGGCCGAGCAGGTGTGCAACAGACTGAAGGCAAGCCACCAGATTCTGCTCGAAAACTACGACGGCGAGCTGGATATGGTTCCCACCCGTTTCTTCGTAACTCAGTACGACGCCATCTTCGACAGCTTCCAGCCCGACGAGTTGTTCATCAATTACCCTTCCTGGCATCAGGACCACAAGAAAGTCTATGACTCGGCGATGGCCGCCCTCCGTTTCAGGCAGGGGTTTATGCCCCGCTTCATCGCCCTCTACGAGTATCCTTTCATCCTCAATCAGAACATCAATATCAGCGGCGGTCTTTGGTACCACGATATCACAGACAGCCTCGACGAGAAGATAGAAATATTCAACCTTTATAAAAGCCAGATCAAGAAGGCTCCGTCACCCTTGAATCCCGAAGGGATAAAGCAGCTCGCAATGGTGCGCGGCACCGAATGCGGCGTGAAATACGCAGAGCTCTTCTATCTGCAAAAAATGATTCGATGAAGTATCTGGTATTCGAGGCAGGAGGCCGTGCAGGCCTTTCGGCAGAACTGTTCTTCGCCAACCGTGTCCGCAAGGACGACGGCAACAGTCTCGTTATGGCCGATATGGATACCACATACATCCAGTGCCTTTGTCCTGCCGGTGTCAGCCGCGTCCTTGAGTCAGACGCGCTGGCGATGATTGCCGCAGATGCTTCTTCCTGCGCTGTCTTCCCGGCTGACGAGCTAGCCCGTCAGGGAAAGCCTGCAGTTTTCGACCTTGCGACTCGCAACCCTATGGTCGCCGTGGAAAAATGGTTCTTCAACAAGCGTGGTATGAACCTTAAGCTGGCGCAGATCACTTCAGGATGCCAGATAAACATCCCTGAAACCTTCTCCCTCGACGACGTATTTATGAGGCCGAACACAATGTCGGCCGGCAGCCACGGGGTAGGGAGGCTTGAGAACACCTGCATCACCCGCCGCGTTGAGATAGCCCACGAATATGTCGTGGACGTCAACTGGACGGCAGAAGAGCCTGTCATATACGCCCGTGAGGTGAAAATCAAGAACGGCTATGACAAGTACCTGAAATTCCTCGGCTCCGGCAGCAAGGTGGCCCGCTCAGTCGATGAATTCGTGCGTGCAATCAGGGCCAAGGCCCCGCTGATGGTTACAGGCATTTTCCACATCCAGCTCATAGAGAACCCTGCCGGCCAGATCTTTTTTGTGGAGTATTCCAAGCGTATCTCAGGCACTTCCATAGTTAATCTGTTCCGCGGATACAACCCCTTCGACGCCCTCACCGGCGTGCAGACTCCTGTCTTCACCGGAGACTTCGCCAAAGTGGATGTCTGGTACAGATATGAAGATTTTATGATGAATCTCTACAAGCTGCGCTTATGAGAGCCTTCAACCTTCTAAGATATATCGCAGCCATAGCACTGCTCATCTGCAGCTTCTTCCTGCCGCCGGTGGTTGCTGTGTTCGCAATCCTGGTGCTTCTCGCAGTCAACAACTGCCTGGATGACGTCGTGTTCTACCACGGCAGCAAGCATATCGACCGCTCCAGATATTCAGGAGGCGTAGCCTGCCCTGTGAACGGAGTCGTAACCTGCATAGAGGAGAACGTACCGCTGATGAGCCATATCCGCAAATGCGATTATCTGGAAGACAAGATCATCCTTGAATTGAACAAAGAGGCCGAGGCTGATGCCGGAAAACTCTACAACCACATAACTATCTTCCTCAACAAATTCAACTGCCACGCAGTGACCAACATCGGCTCGAAGATCGTCCGCGAGGTCTATTATGACAAGGACGGCATTATGATATCGATGGTCGAGGCGGGAGAGATGATCACTAAACTCGACGGAATGTTCCTGAACAATTCATTCATCAGGACCGAATATGAGAACGGGGTTGTGTGCGTCTATACCCTCGACAAATACGTGTCGAAGATGATTCCTTCCGACAACAAGGAACTGCTCGGCGTCGACTATTTCATCTGCCGCGGCAGCCAGTGTGATATATATATCCCCAGGGATATGGAGTTCTGCGTCAAGAAGAACCAGATACTGCGCAACCTTCAGACTGTTTCCAAGGGCGCTATGGTCAACACCACGATCGATTATCCTGCGGAGGCCGGAGCCCTGATCGCGAAAGACAGCTGCTCCCGCATCGGCCACATCATATTCAGCAATCTCAAAAAAACACTTTCTACATACAGTTTCAAGAATCCTGTCGTACTCCTTCTGCTCCTTGTCGCCATCGTTCTGGGAGCTATCCCGGCCCTGGCCCAATTTAATGGCAACCTTTTTGCTATAGTTGTCATCGAGTTCTTCACGGGCCTCTTCGCGCTCGACCGCTTCTTCAAGAATCTGCTCTACGCATTCTTCAACGTAGCGGGATTCAAGCCGGGGCTTGCGAAGTTTTATAAATGGGTACATTACAGGTTATGACGATGAAACGATTCTTGACTGCACTGACTCTTGTCTTTTTCTGCTTCACAATGGGAGCACAGGAAGGTTATTTCAACAGCACCGTCGGCAAAACCCTGAAGTGGGAGATCCGTGACGGTTCAGGCGATCTGTTCGGCTATTGCCACGAAACCCTCGAAAGTCTGAATGGCGACTTGACGAATGCCCGCATAAGGTATTCATATATGTTCTACGACAACAACAACGAATCTGTCATCGGCTCCAAGCCCTTCGAATTCGAAGCCACCATCGAGAACGGTAAGACGCGTGCCTTCGTGAACAACGTCGCCAAAGCTCTCAAGTCCGGAGACTATATGCCTGTCGGCGACCTCAGCAGCATCCCTGCGGACATCAAGGTGGGGGACAACATCCGGGACACTGAAATCCAGGTGAAAGTGCTCACTGTCTTTACCGCAAGGAACATCTACAACAACCGCAGCGTGACTGCCCGCGAGAGCGTCGAGGTCCCTGCCGGCATCTTTGACTGCTTCCTTGTTGAAGACGACGAGTTCTTCACCGGCAGCGGCCCTTTCCACGTCAAGACCTGGGTCGCCAAAGGCGTCGGAATGATCAAGCAGGTCATCTATAAGAAAGACGGAAGCGTCAATCAGACGCTGGAGCTGATTAAATAATTAAAACTATGATGAAAAAGATATTTGCAATCGCAGCTCTTGCGGCTCTTCTGGCCGGCAGTGCTGCGGCGCAGGATTATGTGCCCTCGGCGGAGAACATTGCTGCCAGGGAGCAGTTTTCGCACGACCGATTCGGCATTTTCATACACTGGGGCATCTATTCGATGCTGGGCCGCGGCGAGTGGGTCCTCCAGAATGAGAAACTCACCCAGAACGAATATTCACGGCTGGCGGCTGGGTTCGACCCGTCCCGCTTCGATGCGGAGCAGTGGGTCAAGCTCTTCAAGGCTTCCGGGGCGGGTTACATCACCGTGACTTCCCGCCATCACGACGGATTCTCGATGTTCGGCAGCAAGGCTTCGCCCTACAATGTGGTGGACGCCACGCCGTTCGGCCGGGATGTGATAGGGGAGTTGTCAAAGGCCTGCCGGAACGAGGGCCTGCGGCTTCATCTCTACTATTCGCACGTGGACTGGGGCCGCAACGACTACTGGCCTCTGGGCCGCACAGGGCATAACACCGGCCGTCCGGAAGGCAGCGAAGGCGACTGGCAGCACTACCGCGACTTTATGGACGCACAGCTGACGGAACTGCTGACGAATTACGGTCCTATAGGGGCCATCTGGTTCGACGGCACCTGGGACAAGGATGCGGCGCCACGCGAGGAGCAGCCTGCCATCTGGGGGCTGCGCCACCAGTATGACCTGATCCACAGACTGCAGCCCGCCTGCCTTGTGGGCAACAACCACCATCTGGCAACGTTCGAAGGGGAAGACATCCAGATATTCGAGAAGGACCTTCCGGGTCAGAACGAGGCCGGTTTCTCTCCGAATTCTGTAATCTCTCAACTGCCCCTGGAGACTTGCCAGACTATGAACGACAGCTGGGGTTACAACATCCGCGACAACAACTACAAGTCCGCAGATTATCTGATACAGTATCTCGTCAAGACTGCCGGCAAGGATGCCAACCTGCTGCTAAATGTAGGTCCGCGCCCTGACGGCACTATTCCCGAGGCTGCTGCAGACCGTCTGCTCGCCATCGGCCGCTGGCTCAAGAACTACGGCGAGAGCATTTACGGCACCCGCGGCGGTTATATCCCGGAGCAGGAGTGGGGAGTCACGACTCAGAGGGGCAACACTCTCTTCGTGCACGTGCTAAAACCCGGCACAGCCACCGTCGAGATAGAAGTTCCCGAAGGCAACAGGCTGCAGAGCGCCGCTGTGTTTTTCGGCACTCCGGTCAAATTCACGACCCGCAAGGAGGGCAAGAAGACCTTCGCGATAGTCACCGTTCCAGACGGTCCTGCGGTCGACAATATCCTGAAACTGACTTTCCGCAAGGAGCTGTAACAAAAAAAGACTGATGGAAATTCCACCAGCCTTTTTTATTGAAATGCAAGCCCGTTACTTGTCGAGGCTCACCAGACGGTACTTCTTGCTGCCGAGGCCGATCTGCTCGGCGTAGTCGGTGATGTAGGT
>JAGCZI010000203.1 GCA_017960085.1 Bacteroidales bacterium | reverse complement strand
CGTACAGGCTTGGATGCAGAACATCCGCAACGGTGGTCGCGGTACCGGTGGTACCAACTTCGACGCCAAGACCCGTCGTAACTCTACCGACCTGGAAGACATCTTCATCGCCCACATCGCTGCTATGGACGCAATGGCACACGCTCTCGAAAGCGCTGCAGCCATCCTGAACGAAAGCCCTATTCCCGCAATGCTGAAAGAGCGCTACAGTTCATTCGACAAAGGCATCGGCAAGGACTTCGAGGACGGCAAGCTCACTCTCGAGCAGGTTGTGGCATACGGCAAGAAAGTCGGCGAGCCCAAGCAGACAAGCGGCAAACAGGAGCTTTACGAAGCTATCGTAAATATGTACTAATATGACTGCTACACAGCAAGGCGCAAGCAGAGGATATCTGTTATTCATAACGATCGTGGCAGTGCTGGGCGGCCTGCTGTTCGGATATGACACCGCTGTCATCTCCGGCGCAGAGCGCGGTCTGCAGGCGTTCTTCGAGGGCGCCAAGGACTTCACCTACACTGAGTTCCTCCACGGATTCACTTCTAGCAGCGCGCTGATCGGATGTATCATCGGTAGTGCCATCTCAGGACTGATGGCCGGCCGTCTCGGCCGTAAGAAGAGCCTGTTCATCGCAGGTATCTGCTTCTTCCTGAGCGCCGCCGGTTCCTACAATCCGGAGTTCCTCTTCTTCGAGAAAGGTGTTGCGACCAAGGGTCTTTGGATTGCATTCAACCTCTACCGCGTTCTCGGCGGCATCGGCGTCGGTATGGCTTCAGCCATCTGCCCTATGTACATCGCCGAAGTGGCTCCTGCCAACAAGCGTGGCCAGCTCGTATCCTGGAACCAGTTCGCGATCATCTTCGGCCAGCTGGTCGTTTACTTCGTGAACTTCCTCATCATCCAGTCCCACAAGAACGACCCCGCTGTCGTTGAGTGGACCAACCAGGTCGGCTGGCGTCTGATGTTCGGCTCAGAGTGCGTTCCGGCAGGTCTCTTCACCCTGCTGATCCTGCTCGTGCCCGAGACTCCGCGATATCTGGTGATGTCAGGCCACGACAGCAAGGCTCTCGAAGTGCTTTCGAAGATCAACGGCCCGACCGTTGCGCAGCAGGTGCTCTCCGAGATCAAGAACACCGTGGTCGAGAAGAAAGAGAAACTGTTCGCCTATGGCGTGCTGGTTATCTTCATCGGCTGTATGCTCAGCGTGTTCCAGCAGTTCGTCGGCATCAACGCCGTGCTGTACTTCGCTCCGCGAATCTTCGATTCGATGGGTATGGGCGATCCGATGACGCAGACAGTGATGATGGGTATCGTGAACATCAGCTTCACGCTGGTAGCCATATTCACCGTCGAGAAGCTCGGCCGCAAGCCGCTGCTGATCACCGGTTCGCTCGGTATGGCCCTCGGCGCCATCGGCGTTGCGCTGGCAGACGCTCTGCCCGCAGTGCCCGGCATCGTCGGCGTGCTCAGCATTATGATCTACTCAGCTTCATTTATGTTCAGCTGGGGTCCCATCTGCTGGGTGCTCATCTCAGAGATCTTCCCGAACACAATCCGCGGCGCCGCAGTTGCCATCGCAGTTGCCTTCCAGTGGATTTCGAACTTCATCGTGAGCTCGACCTTCGTTCCGCTCTACACCTGGAGTCCGGCCTTCACCTACGGTATGTATGCGTTCTTCTGCGTCATCGCAGCCATCTTCGTATGGAGGCTCGTGCCTGAGACCAAGGGCAAGACCCTCGAGGATATGAGCAATCTCTGGCGCAACCGCAAGTAGGCAGCGCCATCACAAAAGAAGCCGGTCTCATTCCGAGGCCGGCTTTTTTTGTAAAGCAAGCATTCCGTCAACCTCAGTCAATGAACAGACCAAGCCGGCTGCGGACGTATGCCACGCTCGAAATGTACTCCTCGTCGGTGTCCAGATGCTCGATGATCATCGGCATACAGAGGTTCTCGGCGTCCGCAAGGGCGGCGTACAGCTCAAGGTCGAGGATGCCTGCGCCGCAGGACGTCTCCTCCAGCTGGAAAGTGTATTCTTCCTTCAGCCTTATGTCCTTCAGGTGGCAGCTGCAGATGGTGCCTTTAAGCAGCGAGAAGCACTCCTGCAGGAACTCGTCGTTGAAGAAATAGCGCCGGGGCGAAGTGATCATATTCACGACGTCGAGATGGGTGCCGAACTCGGCGCGGTCTACAGCCTCAATCAGCTTCAGGTAGGCCTGGGGGCTGTCCGGGATCATCCAGGGCATCGACTCGATGCAGAACTTCGTATGCCTGGGACGGACCCTGTCGATAATCTCGCGGATCATCTTGACGGCCATATCCCAGAGCTCGTCGCTGAAGTTGCCGCGGTAGCCGCCGTCCCAGCGGGGTCCGTAAGGCGTCCCGACGACATTCACGCAGCAGCCCGCCCCTATCTCGTCGGCCAGACGCAACTGACCGGCGGCATAATCGATCCACTTGCTCCGTTCAGCCGGGTCAGCGGCCAGGGTATTGCGCCACACACCGACCTCGGCGATGCACAGGCCGGCATCGGCGGCAGCCTTGGCGTAGGCAGCAGCCTTCTCCTCCCCTTCCGTGCAGCTGACAGGGAACACCACTGCCTTCAGGCCGAGGGCCTTGTGCTTTGCCGCCCAATCGGAAGGGGAGCTGTGCTGCAGCGCGGATGAAATGCCCAGGTACATCAGAAGGCCCTCCTGTGGATTACTGACGGATCAATCTACGAGTCGCTTTTTATTTGATGTTCAGTGCCTTAAGCAGCTGGTCTTCCATAATCTCGTAGCCGGCTGCGTTGGGGTGCACAGTATCCTCGGCGAATTCGGTGCGGATCCTGTGTCCGTCGGGGCCGACCAGGGCGGCGTGATAGTCCACATAGGTGATGCCGTGTCTCTCACAGTATTCTTTCATCCTTGCGTTGAGGCTCTCCAGCTTGCGCAGCGGGTCTTTGGCATCAGGGCGCCAGAAGAATCTGTAGGACGGCAACAAAGAGCAGAGAACCGGGCGGATGCCG
>JAGCZI010000202.1 GCA_017960085.1 Bacteroidales bacterium | reverse complement strand
GAGAGTTCGATGCCTATCATAAGACCTTTGCCGCGCAGCTCCTTGATGGCTTTGTTGCCTTTGAGACCGTCCATCAGGTACTGACCGACGGAAGCGGCGTTTTCTACCAGCCTCTCATCTTTCATCACCTTCAGCACTGCCAGGGCGGCTGTGCAGGCGAGATGGTTTCCGCCGAAGGTGGTGCCCAGCATTCCGTAGCGGGCGTCTATCTTACTGCTGAGCAGGACTGCGCCGATGGGAAAACCGTTGCCCATACCTTTGGCTACAGTGATTATGTCGGCGCTGACTCCTGAGTGCTGGTGGGCGAAGAAGCGGCCGCTGCGGCCGTAGCCACTTTGTATCTCATCTGCTATCAGCAGGGTGCCAGTGGCGTCGCAGGCCTCGCGGGCTGCCTTCCAGAAAGCTGCCGAAGGCTCGAATATGCCGGCTACACCCTGGATGCCTTCCATAATCAGGGCGGCAAATTCCCCGGAGGCCAGATGGCTCTTGAGGGAGTCGATGTCGTTCAGGGGAGTGAAGACAACATTGTCAGTCTTGTTGAAGGCGGACTGGATGGCGGGATTGTCGGTGGCTGCGACGGCTCCGCTCGTGCGGCCGTGGAATGCCTTGCCGATGGCCAGGATTTTCTTGCGTCCGGTCTGGAAGGAAGCAGCCTTGAAGGCGTTTTCGTTGGCCTCGGCACCGCTGTTGCACAGGAACAGCGAGTGGTCGGGGTAGCCGCATTGCAAGCCGAGTTCGCGGGCCAGCTCCACCTGCAGCGAATTCTCCACCGCGTTGGAGTAAAAACCGAGTCTGCCCAGCTGCCGCTGCATCATCTCCACATAGACAGGGTGACAGTGTCCGATGGAAATCACGGCGTGGCCTCCGTAAAGGTCGAGGTATTCCGTGCCTTCCTTGTCCCAGACGTGACAGCCGCTGCCCTTTACAGGCTCTATCGGCCACAGTTTATATGTCTTGAATAATTCCATTTTAATAGTAGTTTGCTTTGAATCTGAGGCCGGTAGCCTGATCGAGGCCGAACATCAGGTTCATATTTTCAACAGCCTGGCCGCTGGCTCCCTTGGTAAGGTTGTCGATAATCGAAGTTATGTGGGCGTAGCCGTTATAGCTTTCGACGTGCAGCAGGCATTTGTTGGTTCCGACGACTTCCTTGAGGCTTATGGGGTCTTCGCTGACGAAGACGAAAGGGGAGTCGCTGTAATAGTTCTGGTATAGCTCGTTCAGCTGGGCTGCATCCAAGTCGCAGCGGGTGTAGACGCTGGCGAAGATGCCGCGGGCGAAGTCACCCCTCATCGGCACGAAGTTCACCTGCGGGCAGTTGCCGCCGAGAATTCCGAGAGTCTGGCGGATTTCAGCCAGATGCTGGTGAGTGAACGGCTTGTAGACGGATATGTTGTCGTTGCGGTAGCTGAAATGGGTCGTCTCGGAAAGCTTGCGGCCGGCTCCGGTGGACCCGGTGATGGCCGTCACGTGAAGCTCGTCCTGAAGAAGGTGCATAGCTGCCAGCGGCACAGCTGCCAGCTGGATGCAGGTGGCGAAGCAGCCCGGATTGGCGACATAGTCGCAGCCGCTTATCTGTATCTTGAAGACATCCGTCAGACCGTAGATGAAATGGAGGTCCTTGTAGTCCGGTTCAGTGCGGAAGTCATTGCCGAGGTCGACAATCTTGCAGTCCTGCGGAAGATCGTGGCTGTCGAGGAACTCGCGCGACAGGCCGTGTCCCAGGCAGAGGAATATCACATCTTCGTCGCCGCTCAGGCTGTCGGTGAAGGCCAGGTCGGTCTCGCCGAGCAGGTCGCGGTGGAAGCTTGTGACAGGCTTGCCTGCGCTCGTAGTGCTGAGGACGTCAGTCACCTGCACTTCGGGATGCCGGATGAGTATTCTGAGCAGTTCGCCTGCAGTGTAGCCGGTGCCGCCCGCTATTGCAGCCCTTATCATATCATTTCGTCTTTATGGTTGCCGTAATAAACGCGCAGCGGGGTAGAGGTGACCTTGATGAAGCCTTTTGCGTCCTCCGCCGTCCAGCCCTTCTGGGTTTCGCCGTACTCGCCGAGCTTTGACTTGACGAGGTCGTCAGGAGAGTCGACACCGACGGTAGAGAAGCCGTAGGGCCTCAGTTCGAGGGTGACGGTGCCGTTGACATTGCGCTGGCTGCTCTCGAGCATAGCCTCGATGTCCCTCATAACAGGCTCCAGATACTGGCTTTCGTGCAGGAACATTCCATACCAGTTGGCTACCTGGTCCTTCCAGTACTGCTGCCATTTGCTCAAAGTGAATTTCTCGAGGAACTTGTGGGCTCCGATTATCAGCATCGGGGCGGCGGCTTCGAAACCTACGCGGCCCTTGATGCCGATGATGGTGTCGCCGACGTGCATATCACGGCCGATGCCGTAGGCACATCCTATCTCCTCTACTGCCTGGATAGCTGCGATCTTGTCTTCATATTTCTTCCCGTTGACTGCACAGATCTCGCCGTGCTTGAATTCGAGGCTGAGGATTTCGCTGCCCTGTTTGCTGACCTGTTTCAAGTAGGCTGTTTCGGGAAGGCCCTGCTTGCTGTCGAGGATCTCGCCGCCGCAGATTGAAGTGCCCCAGATGCCTACGTTATAGGAATACTTGAGCTTTGCGAAAT
>JAGCZI010000201.1 GCA_017960085.1 Bacteroidales bacterium | reverse complement strand
TAGCGGAAGCCGTGAGGGGAGGTCCGAGCTGAGAGCACGCCGCAGCGGCGGGGTTTGGGGCCCCAGTATAACAGAAGGCCCTCCTCGCCCCGCCGAGGAAAACCCTTCCGCTCCGGCTATACCCAAACAGTATGAGAACACACCTGTAGCGAAAACTTGTCCATCAGAAACGGTCTCTCCGTGGACAGATAAACGATAAATATGCATCCGTTCACCAGAACACCCCTCTGGGTGGACACACGGGCGAAAAAACGACACTTGTCCCTCGGAGACCGGCTCTGGATGGACAGACTGGGGAAAAACTTGCGGCTGCCCATCGGAAGCAAGGCCTGCTTGTCTCGCTCGCTGATTTTCTCTGCATATAATGACCTTTTCCCGGTAAAAACTCATTTTATGCGTCAGTTTTTCTGAAAAACAGGGGTTTAAGGCCGCATGGTATGAGGAAATGCGCAGGAGAGTCATTTTATGCGCTTGTTTTATGCGCCTGGGCATTTTTTGCGTTTGGTCATTGGGGGAAAAACAAAAAGAAGGGCTCGGGGGGAGTCCTTCTTTTCGTGTGGGCCGTTGGACGGCGGTGGATGTTATTTCTTCTTGAAGAGGGAGATGATCCAAAGCAGGAGGACTGCACCGACTACTGCGGTGAGGATTTGTCCGATGATGGTGCCGCCGAATGATACGCCCAGCCAGTTCAGGACGTTACCGCCGATGAAACCGCCGAGAAGACCGATGATGATGTTCCAAAGAAGTCCAAAGCCGAAGCCTTTGAAGAGGAGGCCAGCGAGCCAACCGGCTACTGCACCAATAAGAAGAGTAATGATAATTCCCATAGTTGTGATATTATATTTAAGGTTGGTTAAAGTTCGATCAGGCACTCGCCGGTCATATCGGCGGGCTGGGGAATGCCCATCAGGCGGAGCATTGTCGGGGCGATGTCGGCGAGGCGGCCGTCGCGGACGCTCTTCACGTCGTCATCCACTACGATGAACTGGACGGGATTGAGGGAGTGTGCGGTGTTCGGGCTGCCGTCGGGGTTGACAGCGTAGTCGGCGTTGCCGTGGTCGGCGGTGATCAGCACGCTGTAGCCGTGGGCGCGGGCTACGTCCACTACCTTGCCTACCAGCTCGTCGATGGTCTTGACGGCTTTGCAGATGGCCTCATATACTCCGGTGTGGCCTACCATATCGCCGTTCGCGAAGTTCAGGATCACCATATCGTGCTTCTCGGTGGCCAGGTCGTCCATCAGGGCGGCGGCAACCTCGGGAGCGCTCATCTCCGGCTGAAGGTCGTAGGTGGCCACCTTCGGCGAGTTGATGAGGATGCGGTCCTCGTTCTCGAACGGAGTCTCGCGGCCGCCGTTGAAGAAGAAGGTCACGTGGGCGTATTTCTCGGTCTCGGCGATGCGCAGCTGCTTGCGGCCGGCTTTGGCCACCGTCTCTCCAAGGGTGTTGGTGACATTCTCCTTGTCGAAGAGGATGTGCAGGCCGGTGAACTTGTCGTCGTAGGGCGTCAGGCAGCAGTAGTAGAGGGGAATGGTGTGCATCCCGGCCTCAGGCATATCCTGCTGGGTGAGCACGGCTGTCATCTCGCGGGCGCGGTCGTTGCGGAAGTTGTAGAATATCACAGCGTCGCCCTCCTGGATGGTGCCGACGGGCTTGCCGTCACTGCCGACGCAGCAGATGGGCTTGATGAATTCGTCGGTGACGCCTTCATCGTAGGACTCCTGAATGGCAGCAGTGGCCGAAGTGGCTTTCTTGCCTTCGCCGTGGACCAGCAGGTCGTAACCCAGCTTGACGCGTTCCCAGCGTTTGTCGCGGTCCATCGCGTAGTAGCGGCCGACAACCGAAGCCACCTTGCCGGTGGTAGCGGCCATCTTGCTCTCCAGCTCCTCCACGAAGCCAAGTCCGCTGCGCGGGTCGCAGTCGCGGCCGTCCATAAAGCAGTGCACATAGACTTTTTCGAAGCCTTGTTTGGCAGCCTCGGCCAGGAATTCGTAGAGATGGTTCAGAGAGCTGTGCACACCGCCGTGAGAGCACAGACCCATAAAGTGCAGAGCCTTGCCGGAAGTCTTCACGTAGTTGTAAACGGCAGCAATCTCCTTGTTCTCCATAAGCTTGTGCGCAGCGCAGGCACGGTTGATCTTCACCAGGTCCTGGTAGACGATGCGGCCGCCGCCGATGTTGAGATGCCCCACCTCGGAGTTGCCCATCTGGCCGTCCGGCAGACCGACGTCTTCTCCGCAGGCCATAAGGTGTGAGAAAGGATATTTGGCGCGCAGGGCGTCGATATGAGGTTGGCCCTGGGTGTAGATGGCGTTGCTGTGGTCGTGCTTGCCTTCTCCCCAGCCGTCAAGAATCATTAACAATACTTTTTTGTCCATATTTTCAGTTATATTTGTCTAAGGTAATCGCCTGCAAATTTACGGAAAATTAGTTTAAGATTAGCATCCCCAGGAATAGGGATTTAGGTATGGCAAAAAAAGTTAAGATACGCAAACAGCAGAAAGAACATCAGAGGAAGATGGAGGGCCCGCGCCTGAGCGTCAAGGGCCGCCGCAGCAAGAGTCAGGAAGAGTTCGAGGGCGTCGTGAGCCTCACCCGCGACGGCTTCGGCTTCGTGGTGGTCGAGGGCAGCGACAATGACATCTTCGTGTCGCAGACCAAGCTCCGCGGGGCGCTGAACGGCGACCGTGTGAAGGTGGTAGTCACAAAGAAGCGCAGCGACAGCCGCCGCCAGGAAGGCGAGGTGGTGAAGATCATCGAGCGCAGCAAACGGCCGCACATCGGCATCCTCACCGTCCGCGGCAACCAGGCCTGGGCCATCATCGAGAGCGCCCGTATGCCCTACGACATCCGCATCCCCATCCGGAGCCCCAAGGACCTTCCGGAGATCGGCGGGCTGCAGGCTGCCGACGGCGTGAAGGTGGCTGTGGTGGTCACCGACTGGCCGAGGGGGAGTATGGAGCCGGAGGGCAAGATTGTCGACGTGCTGGGCGAATCCGGCAAGAACGACACCGAGATGCACGCCATCCTGGCCGAGTTCGAGCTGCCGTACCGCTTCGAGCCGGAGGTGAGCGAGGCTGCCGACAAGATCTCCGACGCCATCACCAAGGCCGAAATCGCGCGGCGCAAGGACTACCGCAAGGTGACGACCTTCACCATCGACCCGGCCGATGCCAAGGACTTCGACGACGCCATTTCCTTCATCCAGCTGGACGAAGGGCGCTATGAGGTGGGCATCCACATCGCCGACGTGTCGTTCTACGTCAAGCCCGGCGACATTGTGGACAAGGAGGCCTACAACCGCGCCACTTCGGTGTATCTGGTGGACCGCACGGTGCCGATGCTGCCGGAGAACCTCTGCAACAAGCTCTGCTCGCTGAGGCCGCACGAGGACAAGCTCTGCTACGCTGCGATCTTCGAGCTGGACGACAAGGCCCGCGTGCTGAGCGAGTGGTACGGCCGTACCGTCATAAATTCCGACTACCGCTTTGACTACGAGCAGGCCCAGCAGATCATCGAGACGCACGAAGGGCCGCTGGCCGCCGAGATCGGCAAGCTCAACGACCTGGCTACCGTCCTGCGCAAGGCCCGCTTCGACCACGGGGCGGTGAACTTCGAGAGGCCGGAGATGAAGGTGACGGTGGACGACGAAGGACGGCCCATCGCCGTGGGGCAGAAGATCTCCAAGGAGAGCAACTGGCTCATCGAGGAGTTTATGCTGCTGGCCAACAAGGGCGTGGCGGAGTATGTCACCCGCAAGCTGCCGAAGCTCAAGCAGCCGACCTTCGTCTATCGTATCCACGAGACTCCGAACACCGAGAAGCTGGAGTCGCTGCGCTCGTTCGCCAAGGTCTTCGGGCACACGATGGGTCCGACCGAGAACACGAAGCAGACAGTGCGGAGTCTCAACAGCCTGCTGAAGGAGGCCAAGGGGCGGCCGGAGGAGAGCGCACTGCAGATCCTGGCGCTGCGTTCGATGGCCAGGGCGCGCTACAGCACCGACAATATCGGCCACTACGGCCTTGCGTTCCAATACTATACCCACTTCACTTCGCCTATCCGCCGCTACCCCGATATGATGGTGCACCGGCTGCTGGCGATGTATACCCAGGAGGGTGCCAAGAGTCAGGACAAGGACTACTTCGAGAAGTGCTGCGACTGGTCGTCCCAGAGGGAGCAGATTGCCGCCGAGGCCGAGCGTGCCTCCGTCAAATACAAGCTCATCGAGTTTATGCAGGACAAGGTGGGACAGGAGTTCGAGGGGTCTGTGAGCGGCGTGACGGAGTGGGGCATCTATGTGGAGATCGAGCCGACCAAGATCGAGGGTATGGTGTCGATCCGCGAGATGAATGATGATTACTACACTTTCGACGAGGAGAAGTATATGGTGATCGGCAAGGCTTCGCGGCGGACGTTTACGCTTGGGGACCGGGTGAGGGTGAAGGTGCTTCGGGCCAGCCTGGAGCAGAAGCTGCTGGATTACCAGATGATTGAGAAGGTGGAGGCGGAGGCTGCGGAGGAGGATGCGGCTGGGGCTGCGGCTGCGGATGGTTCGGTGGCTGGTTCGGCGGCTGGGGCCGGGACCGCGAGGAAGGCGGCTGCACCGAAGGTTGAAGTGGCTCCGGCGGCTTCGGAGGTAGGTGCTGCTGCGAAGAAGGCGGCGCGGAAGGCCGGTGGCCCGAAGGCTCC
>JAGCZI010000200.1 GCA_017960085.1 Bacteroidales bacterium | reverse complement strand
GATATTCCGCACCATCAACACCCACATACTCCAGGTAAGGCCCGGCCTGCCCAAGGAAATCGGACGTCTCGACTATATGGCCGAAGGAATGGCAGACCTTTGCGTCTATCTCCCCCTCTACCAGGGAGTGACCTCATATCCCAAAGCCTACGGAGTCGGCCGCAAGTTCTCACAGAAGAGCTCCGCATACTGGACCTTCCGCAAGGTGGCTGTCCTCGGTATGGTCGACTACAACAGGTACGCCCCCATCATCAAGAAGCGCTATGCCGCCCTCGAAGCCGAGATGACAGCCAGCCAGAAAAAGCTGGAGGCAGCCTTCATCAAGCTGTGCAAGGGCCACGCAGACGCCCCGCTGGAAGCCCTCAACCTGCTTCAGAAATGGTCTGACCGCTGGCTGGCCAAGGCCCTCAGGGTAGCCTCCGACCTCGAAGAGAAGCTCTTCACCGAGCTGACCAAGGACATCGAGACAGTCTATAAGTTCCACGGAGCTTAGGCGCTCGCCTGCGGACAAAAAGAAACGGCCGGACTTTCATCCGGCCGTTATCTGTATATAGCACCTGCTTACTTCCTCTTCTTGAAACTGAAGTAACATCCGATACCAAGGCGGACAGAGAACTGATGAGTAGGCTTGACCTGGAAATTCTCCAGGAAAGCCGCAGTCTGCTCCGGGAAAACGCCGTAGTCGAAACCTGCGAACACTTTCATATGGTTCCACACGTCCACGCCCACGGTAGCGCCCAGGTCCATATTGAAACGGGGCGAGTAACCGGTGCCTACCGGATGCTCCTGGCTGGACAGCTCGACACCGTAGACAGAGCCGGTGTAGTTGTTCGTCATAATCCAGTGGAAAGAAGGCCCGAGGTCATAGAAGAGCATCACCTTGTCCGTAAGCTTCGAGCGGTGGCCGACGTGCAGCGGGAACTCCATCGAGTTGGTGTAGTAGAAAAACTCGTAGGGGCTGGAAGCCTTGCTCTTGTAGCTGGAGCTCTCGAAGCGGGGAGTGAAAGTCAGATAGATTTCGTGCTTGAAGATATATCTGGCGTCAAGCTCTCCGAAGTAGCCGGGCGCGAAGGTGGCGTTCTTGTTGGTGTCGCCGCCGAGCACGCCGCCGGAGCTGAGCCCGAACGAAAGCTGGGCATTGGCCACGGACATACCGGCCAGCAGCAGACAAACTGATATGAATAGTTTCTTCATCAGAATTTCATTTGGATGTGGTGCAAAAGTAGCAATAATCGTGCTCATCTGCAAAGGGAGCGCCTACAGACGTGAGAAGCGCGCCGTCCATCCACCGCCCGGAGCCATATGGACAGTCATCTTGTGGTTGGCTGCCGACACGGACACGGTGTGGTATTCGTGCACATAGTCCATAGCGTTGCGGTCCGCGTTGATACCGTCGCGGAAGATCTCGACCTGGTAAGATCCGTTGGGGAGGAATGCTCCAAGGTCGATCTCGAGGTCGCGTGCGCTCCAGTCAGTCAACGCACCCACATACCAGGCGCCGTTCTTGCAGCGGGCGATCGCGGCATAGTCTCCGATGCTGCCCTCGAGAGCCACTGTCTCATCCCATACGGTCGGCACGGCCGCCATCCACTTCAGGCACTCAGGCTCGGCCAGATAATTGGTCGGAGCGTCGCAGAGCATATTCAGCGGAGATTCGAAGATCACGTATTCAGCCAGCTGGCGGCAGCGTGTGCCCTGGCTCATCGGCTCGCTGTTCACGGGTCGGTAGCTGCGGCGGGTGGCGTTGCGCATAGCGCCCTGGGTGTAGTCCAGAGGGCCTGCGAACATACGGATGAACGGAATCTGCACGTCGTAAGTCACCTGGTCCACAGTGGGCTGGGCCCATTTCATCTGCTCCAGGCCGGCCACGCCCTCGTGGTTGATCACGTTCGGGTAGGGACGCTGAAGTCCGCAAGGCTTGAAGGCGCCGTGGAAATCCACCAGCAGGTGATAACGGGCGGCAGTCTCAGCCACGCGGGTGTAGAAGTCCACCATCAGCTGGTCGTCGCGGTTCATAAAGTCGATCTTGAAGCCCTTCACTCCCATCTGAGAGAAGTGCTTGCAGATGCCTTCCACATCGCGGTCCATCGCATAGTATCCAGCCCAGAGGATGATGCCCACACCTTTGGAATTGGCGTGCTTTACAATCTCCTCAAGGTCGATGTCGGGAACAACCTGAAAGAGGTCGGCCTTCAGATTGACGGCCCAGCCCTCGTCGAGGATCACGTATTCGATGCCGTGGGCGGCTGCGAAGTCGATGTAGTATTTATAGGTCTGCGTATTGATGCCGGCACGGAAATCCACGCCCTTGATGTTCCAGTCGTTCCACCAGTCCCAGGCCACCTTGCCGGGCTTCACCCAGCTCCAGTCGATGTCCGCTGCCGGACGGCTGAGGACGTATACCAGGTCGCTGTCGAGCAGCTCGCGCTCGTTGTGGGCTACAGCCACGATACGCCAGGGCAGAGCAGCAGCGGCGGGCTGGATGGCGATATAGTCTTCGGTGGTGCGGACGATGCCCTGCAGCTTGTTGTATCCGTCCTGCTCAATGAGCTTGGGATAGGGAGTGAACAAGCCGGCCAGTGATGTGCCGCCCTGATGCTTGAGATACATACCGGGATAGTCCAGCAGGTCAGACTCAGTGATGTTGACCCTCAGGCCGTTGGAAAGCTTGAATGAAACAGGCAGGAAGGCCTTCTCGCCGGCTTTCCAGCCGCTGAGCGGATGGATGTCGTAGTAAGCCTCGAAGCTGTTGAGGAAGGGGTCGCGGGGTGAGTCCTGCTTTACGTAGGGCACGGTAGCCTCCACATCCTCAGCAAAGCAGAAGGAAGCCTGCTCGTCGACGACCTTGAATTCCTTCTTTGAACGCGACACGAAGCGCCAGGCTATGCCTGCGTCGTATGCACGGAAAATGACCTCGAAGGTCTTGTAGCGCAGGGTCAGCTCGTTGAAACGGTCCTTGACTACGGCGCGTTTGTAGACTTTCGCCTCGAAGCTGTTGTCGACGGAGCGGGTCAGCGCACGCTCGAAGCGTGCCGAACCGTCATAGGAGCTGCCGTCTGCAAGCTTCACCGACAGAGTCGAAGGAGCCATAACCGGCGTACCTTCGCAAGAGAGCTGATAACTGATCTGCGGAGCAGTCTTCACCTCGAGGGTAAGACGTCCGTCAGGGGAACTGAGGCGGTAGTCGCGGGGAGCCGCAATGGCCGGAATTGCAAGCAGCAGGGCCAACGCCCCGGCCAGGAATCTGAGTTTCATATCTGTTATGTTTTGAATAATTATTTTTCGAAATGCTGGTAGTCTTTCAGGCTGGTCCACGAGCCGCCCCAGGTGAAGCCGTGAGCGATGAACAGCTTGTAGGCTGCGTCATTCTCATCTATCTTGTAGGGGATGTCGGCGCTTCGGTCCAGATACGGTCCGGCATTGGAAGGCTGGATGACGGTCTTGCCGTCGCTGGTCTTGACATAAGGGTTGTAGAGCGGATTGAGGTCGACGGCCCTGCCCTTGGCGTGGTTCGAGAGCCTTGTGGAGCCCGCGATGACCCGGTAGCAGAACGAGGAGCTGTTGTTGGCCCGCATCGAGAGCTCGTCATCAGCTCCATATTCATCTATGGGCACCATCCTCTCGATGGCGTAGCCCTGATGGAAGAGCTCGCGGAAAATGTCGATGAGGTCTTCGGCGATGGCCGCGTTGCATATCATCTCGCCGCAGAGGGTGTCGCGCTCAGCGTTGACGTGCAGAACGTGAAGGCAGCGCAGCTCGTCGAGGCTGATGAGAGCCCCTTGCTCAGGATACGAACCGCCGGCTACCATTGCCGCAGCCTTGACGCTGTCGATGGGCAGGATGGCGAAGCAGCTCTGCTCCCCTCCCCAGCTTTCGATGACGGCAGCGGAAACCTGCTTGCCGGCAGCCCATTCTTCGACCTGGACAGGCTCAGCCGGACCGCTGCCGCCGCAGCGGGATACGGCGCCGGCAGCGATCAGCAATACCACAAAAAGCCTTGTCATTTGGCCAGACGGGTAACAGTGACGTTGCGGAACTCCAGAGGGCCGCCTTCGCTCTGCAGGGCGATGTAGCCTTCAGTGTAGTTCTTGTTGGTCACGTGGTTCTGGTGGACGCCGTTGAGGGTGATGTCGACACCGCCGTCGCTTGTGATCACTATCTCGGTGAGGTTCCACTCACCTACAGGTTTCTCGCTGGACTCGTTCTCCCTGCGGACCATAGGGAAGCGGGGACGCTCGCCGCCTTCAGGCACGTCGAGTTCCTTGACGTCAGAGCCGCCGAGCAGCACTACGTCACCGGCAGACCCGGCCTTGAGCTGGCATTCGATGGCATTCGGCCAGCAGAGCAGACCGTCCTGCACGAGGCTGAAGATGCCGCTGTTGCTGCCTTCGCCGACCCAGCGCCACTCAGCGCGGAACACTACGTCGGTGTATTTCTCGTTGGTACGCATAAAGCCGAACGGCTGGCCGGCGATGCGGATGTTGCCGTCGACTACGCTGAAAACGTCGCTTGCGGCCACTGCAGGGTCGTTAGCGAAGAGGGTCCAGCCCTCCAGGTCCTTTCCGTTGAACAACTGGATGACTTCGGGTTTCTGGCTGCAAGATGTTGCAAAGAGCAGCAGCAAGGCTGCGAAGAATGAAATCCTTTTCATGATGGAATGATACTGTCTATTTTGTCAATGATTGTCTTTTTCTCGTGATTGTCGATAAGCCTTTGATACTCCCCGTAGACTTCGTCGACCACCTGGTCCCAGGTGCGGTAGATGTCCCGGAAGGCTCCCTTCGACACTTTGTCGTAATAGTCCCTGTCGGAAAGTATGCGGATTATCTTGTCGGCATAGGCCTCCTCGTCATTGTCGCAAAGGAAGCCGTTCACATCCTCGGTGATCATTCCGGCGGTGCGGGCGCCGCGCAAAAAGAGGGTCGGAGTGCTCTGGCAGGCCGCCTCGATCTGCACCAGCGAGTTGGCGTCGTAGAGCGACGGGAAGAGGAAGAGTTTAGCCCGGCTGTAGAGCTTCTCGAGCATCTGCTGCTCCTTCACAAGGCCGCACATAACCACCTCATCGTCAAGCCCGCACTCTGTCACGAGGGCTTTGAGCTTGTCCTCGTCCTGCCCCTGCCCTACGAACAGCATCTTGAAGCGCAGGCCTTTCGCCTTGGCTATCCTGAGGGAGCGGACGATGAAATCGAGGTTCTTGATGAAATTGATCCTGCCCACGAACAGCAGCACTGTGTCGTCCGGCGCCAGGCCGTACTTAGAGTTGATTTCTGCCGCAGCGGCCTGCCTGTCGTACACCGGCACGTGGTCGGTGGCATTCAGCATAACCTTGCAGGGCGCCGTCAGGGCATATTCGTGTATGTACAGCTGGCGAATGGCATCATTCACAGCCCAGCACTCGTCGCAGCCGTTGAAGATGCTCATAATGGTCGTCATAGCCAGGTTTATGGTAGCCGGGAGCTTGAGGTTGCGCTCGAAGTCCTGCTTGTACTGGGAGTGTATGGTAGCTACTACCGGTATGTCGCGGAATCGGGCGTAGTTGAGGCCGATGAGGCCTATCGAGAACGGCGAGTGGATATGCACCAGGTCGAGCTTGCTGCGGATGATGGCCGCCTCAAAAGCCGGGTCGAAATGCGGCATCGGCACCGAATAGTCGAAATTGTTGATGCTCAGGGTGTGGCACCTCTCCACCGGATAGGGGACCCTCACCTCCCCTTCCTTGCCCAGGCCGGGGACGAAGACGGTCACTTCACATTTGTCCACCAGCCTGCGGGCATAGCTGTCCACCACTTTGATGACGCCGTCCACCATCGGATAATACGCGTCTGTAAACAATCCTATTCTCATTAATCAGTCTTTTTGATAAGTTCTCTGAACTTGCTCGGAGGCATCCCTATCTTCTTCTTGAAGGATGAGTGGAACGCCTGCCTGTTGTTGAAGCCGCAGTTTTCGCCTATGGCTTCGACTGTATAGATGGAATTGGCAGGATCGCTGAACATAGCAACAGCCTTTGTCACGCGATAATTGCTGAGGAGGGTCGGGAAATTGCAACCGAACACTTTGTTGATGAACTGCGACATACGGGCCTTGTTGGTGCCGGCCATCTTCGCGAGCGACTCGATGGTCAGGGACTTGTCGAGGAACACTTCTTTGTTCTCCAGCAGGTCCCGCAGGTCCGCGAGCAGTTTTGCGTCGTTGTCGTCTTTGACAGTGATCTTGTCGAAATCAATGTCATATCCGAGCACTTCGGGTATGTTCTGTGAGCGGGCGCTCTTGGATACGAGCGTCAGCAGATTGCGGTTCTTGTCTACGTAGAGGTATGCCAGGATTATGGTAGCTCCAAGCAGGAAAAAGATAATAGCACCTTCACCAACAGAAACCTGTCTCTTGCGGGGACGCTGCGACAGCAGCTCCTTGTACAGCGCGCTGGCGGCCTGGTAATCGCCTTTCTCATAGAAGGAGTCGGCCTGTCTTGACATCGCGTTGAACTCAGCCCTGTGAGTTATGTTCCAGTCAGCCCAGATGCTGATGACTGCAAGGGCTGCCAAAACCAGAAGAACATATAGGAAAGTCTTTACTTTTTTGCTCATACCCGGACAATCTTATCACACAAATTTACGTAAAAATTTCGAATGTTTACCCACGTTCCCTAATCCTTACATTATCCGTCTCGTTTTATCCCAAAGTTTTGTATCTTTGGCGATTATTGATTTTAAATTTTATGGCAAAATTCAACATCGGCGGAATTCAGCAGGTCGGAGTGGGTTGCGAGAATTTCTATGAGAGCTGGCAATGGTACATCGACCACTTTGGAGCCAACATCCGCATTCTTGAAGACGATACGGTAGCTGAAAGGATGCTTCCTTATACAGGCGGCCAGGCGCAGAAGCGACACGCCTGCATCGCCGTCAACCTCCAGGGAGGCAGCGGTTTTGAAATCTGGCAATATTCTGACAGAAAGCCCTGCCCTGCTTCTTTCGACATCAGCGCTGGCGATACCGGCATCTTTGCCGCCAAGATACGCAGCAATAACGTCGCTGCTTTCCATCGCGAACTCAGCGAACAAAACGTAACTATAAGTCCACTTTCCAAAACTCCTGACGGACGTCCCACATTCTGGATCAAGGATCCCTGGGGCAACTACTTCCAGGTAGCTTCCGGCAGTGACATATTCATCGACCAGGGACGCAACAACGGCGGCGTGTGCGGAGCCGTGATCGGCGTGACCAATATGCACGACGCCATCAACTTCTATTCCGAGGTGCTCGGCTATGAGAGGATGGTTTTCAACGAGGAAGGCAGCTTCAGCGACTGGAGCATACTTCCCGGCAGCGAAGGCCGCTTCCGCAGGGTGCTTCTCGCCCCTATGAAAACCCCGAAGGGCGCTTTCAGCCAGCTGTT
>JAGCZI010000199.1 GCA_017960085.1 Bacteroidales bacterium | reverse complement strand
GGCGGTGTTCGACAGGATGGGCGCCTACAGGGGAGACAAGACCAATATGCTGAGGTATACCCACGGCACGGGCGACGACAACGTCCATTTCCAGAACGGCCTGCAGATCATCGACAAGCTGCAGCAGCTGGGCAAGGACTTCGAGCTGATGATCTATCCTCAGGGTATGCACGGCTACCGCGGCTACCAGAGCAATCAGAGCAACCTGCAGGACTACCGCTTCTGGTATGAATACCTGCTGGAGCAGGATCTGCCGGATGTGCTGAGGAAGAGGTATCAGTAGCGGGCGCCGAAGATCGCGGTGCCGATTCGCACCATCGTGGAGCCGCAGTCGATCGCGACCGGATAGTCGGCGGTCATTCCCATAGAGAGCTCCGGAGCTTCTATGCCTGCGGCGGCCGCAACCCGGCTGCAGATGGAGGCTGCATTGGTGAATTCCCGGCGGACCTGGTCCATATCGTCGGTGAAGGTCGCCATTGCCATCACGCCGCGCAGACGGACGTTCGGATAATCTGCAATCCGCTGCGCCACCTCAACCGCTTCTTCAGCGGAAAACCCCTGCTTGGTCATTTCCGTGGCCACGAACACTTCGAGCAGGATGTCCTGCACCTTCGCCGACTTGGCGGCCTGGGCATCAACAGCCTTGAGCAGGTGCTCGCTGTCGATGGACTGTATGAGTGAAGCGTGGGGCACGACGTTCTTGACCTTGTTGGTCTGGAGATGGCCTATGAAGTGCCACTCGATGTCGGAGGGAAGTCTTTTGACCTTGTCCTCGAACTCGAGGGGACGGCTTTCGGCAAAGATCCTCTGCCCTGCCCCGTAAGCCTCTTCGATGGCTTCGACAGGTTTGAACTTGGACACGGCCACCAGTTTTACGCCGGAGGGCAGCTGGCCGCGGAAGTATGCTATCTTATCTCCGATTAAGCCCATTACTTGCGCTGAGACTTCTGCTGTTGCTGCTGCATCTTGTAGGCCTCTTCGAGACGCTGCTGGAAACGCGACTTCTTGGGAGCTTCCTTTGAATCGGCCTTCTGTTTCAGCTGGGCGTAAAGCTTGTCTTCATTGATGAACCACTTGCGGATGGCGAAGTTCTGGCCGATGGTGAACAAGTTGCTCAACAGGTAGTAGTAGCTGAGACCTGACGAGAAGTTGTTGCAGAGGCAGATCATAAAGATGGGCATAAACCACACTGACATAAACTTCATTCCGGGCATCTGCTGCGACGAGGCGGCACTGTTGGAATCGAAGGTCATCTTGGAATAAGCCCACATCGAAATACCCATCAGCAATGCGAACAGTGAGATGTGGTTGCCGTAGAGCGGAATCCTGAATCCGAAATCGAGGATGGAATCGTAGCAGCTCAGGTCTTCTGCCCAGAGGAAAGGCTGCTGACGGAGCTCGAAAGAAGCAGGGAAGAAACGGAACATCGCGTACAGGAGCGGGAACTGGAAGAGCAGAGGCAGACAGCCGCCCAGAGTGCTCACTCCGGCCTTCCTGTAAAGGTCCATAGTCGCCTGCTGGCGTTTCATTGCATCCGCTTCCTTGGGATATTTCGCGTTGATCTTCTCGACTTCTGGCTTGAGGACCCTCATCTTGGCAGATGAAGCGTATGACTTATAGGTGAAAGGCGAGATCACAAGCTTGAGCATAATGGTCAGGATAAGGATGATCAGACCATAGCTGTTGATGGACTTGTGGAGCCAGTTGAATACCGGGATGAGGATGAACTTGTTGATGGAGCCGACCAGCCAGCCTCCGAGAGGGAGCAGCTTGTCGAACTTCATATCGTAGCTCTTGAGAACAGGATAGTGGTTGGGCACGAAGAAGAACTGGAAACTCTTGACGAAGTCAGCGCTCTTGTCGCCGTATTCCACATTGAGGACGGCGGCGTCGTGCATAAGATACCTGTCGGGATTGTTCTCCGCGTAGGTATGTCCGCCGACATCGCCTGATGCGAAATTGTCGGCAGCGACGAGGATTGATGAGAAGAACTGCTGCTTGAAGGCAACCCACTGGGTCTGGCCTGCGAGGGATTCGCTGCCTCCGTCCTTACGCATCGATATCTCCTTCACGTTGTCGTTGTCGGCATAGCGGAAGTTGACGCTGGAGTAATTCTTCTCGTTGTCATAGCCCTTCTCGAGACGGGGCACGTCCCAGGCCCAGGAAATCTTGAAACCGTATGCGCTGCGGGGGATGTATTCGTCCATTCCGACGAAATGCAGGTCCATATTCACGTAATAGTCGTCTTCCGACAGGTTATACAGATTCTCGATGTACGAGTTCTCGTCGAAATAAAGACGCATAGCCACGCTGTGAGGTGTGCTAGTGACGATGCGGTAGTTGAAGTCCATCGTGTTGATGTACTGGCCGGCGTCGAGCTCGATGTCGAAGGTGCTGTTGCGGCGCTGGTCTATCAGATAGAGGGCCGTGCTGTCATATTTATAATAATCCTTGACGAGCACCTCGGCCACCTGTGCACCTCTCGTGGAGATGCCCACCTTGACCTTGGAATTCTCCAGGTAGAAGACTTCACTTTCGGCCTCGGCAGCAGCTGCATTGAGGAAATCACTTTTGTATAACTGGTCTTCGGCAACTGCGATGACGCTGTCTGCCTCGGCTACAGTCTCACCTTCAGCCAGGATCCTGACGATTTCCAGAGAATCAGCCTCGGGATGGGCCTTGGCTGCAGCCTTGAAGGCTTCAGCCCTGTCTATTGAGTCCTGGACACGCTCCTGCTCAAGCCTTGCGGCCTGCTGCTTGGTGTATTGACGGTTGTTGTACCAGCTGAATGCAAAAAGGATCAGACCGATGAGGGCGAATCCGATGAGGCTTTTCTTATCCATTCTCCTGCTCGCTTTCCTTTTCGTCCATCGATTTTATCTTCTTCTCAAGGTCTGCAAGCTCTTGTTTGGCCACTTCAATCTTGCTTGACAGATCTGCCAGGAGTTTGTCCGCATTCTTGCTCTTTGCAAAGAATCCCATATTGTTCTCCCAGGTAGCGATATCCTGCTCCATCTTGAGGAACTTCTGGATGAGACGGTCTTTCTCGGTAACGACTTTGTTGTAAGTCTTGGCGTGCTGCTCGCCATAGCGTTTCTTGAAGCGGGATACGCGGTCTGAAGGCTCTGCAACGGCGCCGAACTTGTCGCTCAGGGCTTTGTTGTAAGCGTTCTGGACAGTTGCCTTGTCTTTCAGCGGAACGAAGCCGATTTCATTCCAGCGGGCCTGGAAGGCTGCGAGAGCTTCTTTGTCGGCATCGGTGCCGGCAAGTTCGTATGCATTGATCTCGTCGATGACTGCATTCTTGGCGGCAAGGTTGTCGTCATAGCGGCTGTCCTGGTCTGAGAAGTGCTTGTCGCGGTTCTCGAAGAAAGCGTCGCAGGCTGCGCGGAAACGCTTCCATATCTGCTCAGATTTCTTGCGTGAAACCGGGCCGATCTCCTTCCACTGCTTCTGGAGGCTGATGAGATAGTCGGAAGTCTTCTTCCACTCGGTGCTGTTGATTACAGCTTCAGCCTGCTCGCACAGGGCGACCTTCTTGTCCATATTCTCCTGCATCTGATCCTTGAATCCAGAGTAGAAATCCCTCTTGGAAGCATAGAACTTGTCGCAGGCAGCACGGAACCTTTCGTATATCTTCTGGTTTTCCTTCTTGGAAGCGAAACCGATGGTGCGCCACTCCTTCTGGATGTTTTCGATCTCCTTGGAGAGGGCGTTCCAGGTGTTGGAATCCTTTACCTCACGGGCGGCAATCTCCTCAACCTTCTCGCAAAGGGCCGTCTTGGCTTCGAGATTCTGCTGCTGGTTGCCTTTCTGGGATTCGAAATATGCCTGATGTTTCTTGTTTACGACTGAAGTGGCTGCCTTGAACCTCTCCCAGATCGACTCGCGGTGAGCCTTGTCCACCGGACCGAACTCCTTCCACTCGTCGTGGAGTTTCTGGATCTCGCGGAAAGCTGCGACTGCGTTGTCGCTGTCGGCGAGAGCCTCAGCCCTTTCGCAGAGCTTCTCCTTGGCCTCGAGGTTCTTCTTGAAATCGAGGTCGCGCAGCTCGCGGTTGATCTTCACGTAGTCATAGAAAGCCTCTACATAGTGGCTGTAAGTCTCATAAAGGTCCTTGGCCTTGGTGGGAGGAACTGCGCCGGCCGCACGCCATCTGTTCTGCAGCTCCCTGAATGCAGGATATGCAGTGCCGAGGTCACCGGGATTCTCGACGAGCACCTTGAGTTCATCGATGATCTTGCTCTTGACTTCGTAGTTCTCTTCTTTCTTCTGGTTGAGTTCCTGGACGTATTTGACCCTGACGGTCTTATACTGGCCATAGAGATCCTTGAACCCCCTCTCCAACTCGGCAAAAGGATTGGCAGACACCTCTTCGCCTTCCTGGGGAGCTACAACCTCTGCGGCTGCGGCTTCTGCGGCATCGGCTGCTGCCTCGACGGCTGTCTCGACTGCGTCAGCTGCAGCTTCAGCGGCCTGTTCTGCCTGCTGGGCTACGGCCGTGACGGCGGGCTGGAAGCCGGCGGCTATCTTCTCCTTCTTGAGGGTCTTGTAGAACGCAGCCTTGATGCCTTCGGCATATTTATAAAGCTGCTGCACGTCACCCTTGTCCAGCAGTTCCTGGAAAAGGTCGACGAGTTCCTTCAGTCCTTTGTTGGAATAATCAATAATCTCTTCAGTTTCCTGGTTCATAACGACAGGTTGCTCCACGTTTTCTACAACTTCTGAAGCAATCGGTTTCATATCTTCACTCATGGGGTTCAAATGTTAATTAAGCTTGCAAATATAATCAAATTCTGATTTAAATGCGTATTTTTGCGTATATGAGAATTGATATTCTATCTGCCGTTCCGGAATTGCTGGAAAGCCCGCTGAATTACTCCATTGTAAAACGGGCGAAAGACAAGGGACTCGTGGACATCCATATCCACAACATCCGTGACTACGGTCTTGGCAATTACCGCCAGATCGACGACTATGCCTACGGCGGAGACGCCGGTATGGTTATGATGGTCGAGCCCATCTTCAATATTATAGACAAGCTCAAAAAGGAGCGTGACTACGACGAGGTCATATACACCTCCCCCGACGGCCACATCCTGGACCAGGCCTGCGCCAACCATCTGAGCTGCCTTGAGAACATCATCATCCTGTGCGGACATTACAAAGGCATAGACCAGCGCATCCGCGACCATCTCATCACTCTCGAGATCTCAGCCGGCGACTACGTCCTCAGCGGAGGCGAACTGCCTGCCGCTATCATCACCGACGCTGTGGTCCGCCTCATCCCCGGAGCCCTGGGCGACGAGACTTCAGCCCTGTCAGACTCTTTCCAGGACGAACTGCTCTCCCCTCCCATCTACACCCGGCCTGCCGAATTCAACGGCTGGAAGGTGCCTGACGTCCTTCTGAGCGGCAATCCGAAGCTCATCAAGGCGTGGCAGGACGAGCAGGCTCTCGAAAGAACCAGGAAACTTCGTCCCGGACTGCTGAAAAAAAATTGAATTTGCTCATCAAAAATTGTATTTTTGCATAAGTGAATTAACAAACAAACTCTTATAGCAATGAAAAAGGCGATTTTTGCATTATTGGTACTGGCCTGCATAGCCGGTATGACCAGTTGCACAAAGAAATGCTACTGCAAGGCCACCCTCAACGGTGAAGAGCTCGCTGGCAAGACCATTGACAATGACAGCGGCAAAGCTTGCAGCACTTACAACTACAAGGCTACTGTCCTTGGTCAAGCAGTTGAATTCAAATGCACCATGAGTCTCTAAAGATATTCTTCAGGGAACTCCTGGGACTCGTATTTATATTATCGGCGGTCGCCAAGCTGGCGGGCGCCGATAATTTTGAATTGTACGTCTTCAGTCTCGGGTGGTTCTCCCTGGGGGCTTCGTTCGTAATTGCGAGGCTGGTCATCGCCGCTGAGCTTTTCCTCGGCGTATGGCTGATGCTGAACACACACCCTAAGGCAGCCCTCAGACTGGCCGTGGCAATGCTCGCCGGCTTTTCTGTCTTCCTGATCATTATGATAGTCAAAGGCAGCCGCGACAACTGCCACTGCTTCGGCGACCTGGTGGATTTCTCCCCCGTGCAGTCTTTGATCAAGAATGCAGTTCTGCTGGCAGTCGCCCTGCTGTCTATGCGCATCAAGCCCTTCGCCATCCCCCGCAGCAACCTCATAACAATCGCGGCCGCCGTCGCATCCGTAGCGGCCGTATTCATAATCTCCCCTCCCGACAATTTCAGGTACTCGAGCTACTCGGTAGACGGCTTCAGCCAGGAGGCTTTCGACAAGGCAGTTGAAGATGGCCTTATCGACCCCGCACTGGCCGAGGGTGACGACATAACCTGCTTTTTCAGCTTCAGCTGCGAATTCTGCCATATGACGGCGAAGAAACTGAGCGTGATGCTCCAGCGAGGCGCCTTCGAGGGGGCCGACGTCAATGTAGTCGTAGCAGGCAGACACGACGACTTCGCTGCTGACGCAGCAGCCTTCTTTGCGGACTCACAGCTGCCTTACAACCGCATAGACTCCCTGTCCGCCAACACTTTCCTCAGGATAACGAACGGCCACTACCCCGTCGTGGTCCACACCGGTGACGGGCGTCTGATCGAGCAGTGGTCCTATCGTGACCTGCACTAGCCCTGATGCTCCTTGCGCAGGAGGTCGAGCACAGTCTTCACAGGATTGAAAGTAATCAGAGGGACATCCACGAACTGGGTGTTCCAGTCTGACATCGCGCCGTTCCACAGGCCGGGAAGCTCAAGCGCCTTCAGGCTGCGGCCTTCATAGCTCTTGGAAGAAATGAAGCCGGCCTGGGGGTCGACGAAGCGTGTGAGGTCGAACTTGCCGCCCTTGTAGTTCATAGGGCTGCAGACGAGGTCCACCGGATTGAAATGGGTGCCGGCGGCGAACAGCCCTGCCGTGGCGGGATCGTTCGGATTGAGCTGGACACTTTCGAGGATCTGGAGAGAAGTGGCTCCGTCACGGTCCCTTACGATGAACGGGCCACCGCCGGGCTCGCCAAGGTTGCGGACCATTCCGCAGACCCTGATGGGACGGTTCAGCTTGGCGTGGATGCGGGCCAGCATCCTGCGCTTGGACGAGTCGAAATCTTTCTCGGGGAATGTGACGCAGAATTCCTTGTCGAGGAAATCCACCATTTCCCAGATGAATTCGCTGTCGTCGCAGCCTTCGTCGATGCGGCGCAGATAGTCGAACACGCGGCTGCGCAGCTGCAGCAGGCGGCCGGCGAGGAGCTTCTTCCAGAGCACTGTCTGCTCTATTCCGCTCTGGTGAATGACATTGTCGATATTTTTAATGACTATGACGTCGGAAGAAATCTCATCGACATTCTCGATCAGCGCGCCGTGACCGCCCGGACGGAACAGAAGGCTGCCGTCAGCCTTGCGGAAAGGTGTGTTGTCCTCGTTGACTGCAACAGTGTCCGTAGACTTGCGCTGTAGTGTGAACCTGACATCGTAGGTCACCCCGAAGAGGGCTTCATATTTAGCCTTCACGCTCTCATACAGGGCCTTGTAGGCATCCAGATGCTCGGGGGAGACAGAGTAGATGAGATTGACCTTGCCTTCTGCATCCCTGGCGTACAGCGCCCCTTCGACCAGGTGCTCCTCGAAGGCTGTACGGCTGCCGTCGGGATATCTGTGGAAGCTGACCTGTCCCTTGGATTTGCTGCCATAGCCAAGTCCGTCTTCCTTCAGGGTCTCGGCCAGTATGCCCTCGTCGTCCTTGCCGCCGAATTTCTCCTTGTCATAGAAGGCGAATTCAGTGATGTGACGGCAGAAGCGGTCGGCCGGAGAATCGGCCGGCAGAGTACCTCCCTTCTCGAGGATGTCCAAGCCGTTGAACAGATCCTTGAACATCCTGGAAGCAGCCCCGCTGGCAGGCACGAACTTCGTCACCTTGGCCCCTGACTCTTCGAGAGCCTTGAGGGCGGCAGCCCTGTCGTTGTCGTCGAGAGTCGTGATGCCTTTTTCTTCAGTTGCGGCGTTGATTACGTCCAGATAGGGAAAGCCCGTTTTGAAGGCTTCCAGCTGCGAGTTGAGTTTGTCCTGCGAAATGCCGAGGCGTTCGAGTTGTAACAGATCTTTTTCTTCCATATATGTCATTATTTCTTGTCCGATTCCATAAAGTTAAGTTTTTTTCTCATTTAAATGACTATTTTTGTCGGCAAAATGCCATAGAATGATTAACCAAAGCGCACTTCAGTCTTTCGACAGATTCGAGACCCCGTTCTTCTATTATGATATGGACGTTCTCCGCAGCACTGTCGACAAATTCGCTTCCACGCTTGGCAAGTTCGGCATAACAGCCCATTACGCAGTCAAAGCGAATTCCAACGACAGGATATTGAAAACCATCAGCGGCGCAGGCCTGCAGGCCGAGTGCGCCACCGGCAATGAAATCACCCTCGCTATTGCCAACGGCTTCGATGCCGGCGGCATCTTCTTCGACGGCGTAGCCAAGACCGACAAGGAAATAGTCACCGCCCTGAAAGCAGGAGTCGAGATATTCAACTGCGAGAGCATCCAGGAGCTCGAAGTAATCGACGCCCTGGCAGGCGGAATGGGAGTTAAAGCAGCCATAGCCATAAGGGTCAATCCCGACGTTGACGCACATACCCACAAATACATTACCACCGGCACCGAAGAAGACAAGTTCGGCATCAGTTCCTGGGCTTTCGACCAGCTGTTCGCCACCCTCTCCCGCTGCCGCAACCTGGATTTCCGCGGCATCCATATGCACGCAGGCTCGCAGATAACCGATATGGGCGTCTACGCGCAGCTCGCCTCAAGGGTGCTCGAGTTCGAAAAAGTGTTTGAGGAGCACGGCTTCAAAGTCTCTCTGATCAACCTCGGCGGAGGCCTCGGAGTGGACTATGGCGACCCTCTTGGCAACTGGATGCCTGACATCGAGGGGCTGGCTGGAGCTATTGCAAAGAATCTCCCGCTCAAGCCTGGTCAGAGCGTACATATCGAGCCTGGCAGGGCCATCGTGGCGCAGTGCGGGCACATCATCAGCCGTGTGGTCTATGTCAAATCCGGGCTGAAGAAGAAGTTCGCCATCCTCGACTGCGGAATGCACACCCTGATCCGTCCGGCGCTGTACCAGGCGAAGCATCTGGTGGAGAATCTGTCTTGCAGGGAACCGCTGGAGAAGTACGATGTCGTGGGCTGCGTCTGCGAATCGAGCGACACTTTCGCGAAGGATTTCGAGGGAGGGGCTCCGCACCGCGGAGATTTCTTCGCCATCCACAGTGCAGGCGCCTATGGACAGGTTATGAATATGAGATATCTGCAGAGGGATCTGGCTCCCGCAGTATATTCAGATGATATAAAGTAAAAGAAAGACACTATTATGTTTGAGAATCTAACTGACAGACTGGAGAAGTCGTTCAAGCTAATCAAGGGACAGGGTAAAATTACGGAAATAAACATTTCCGAGACGATGAAGGATGTGCGCAAGGCCCTTCTCGACGCCGATGTCAGCTATAAGATAGCAAAAAGTTTCTGCGACGAAGTGAAGCAGAAAGCTCTCGGACAGGATGTCCTCAAGGCTGTCCGCCCGGAGCAGATGATAGTCAAGATAGTCCACGATGAACTGGCCGCCCTGATGGGCAGCGAGCACAGCGACATCAACATAAAAGGCCACCCCGGCATAGTGCTGGTCAGCGGTCTTCAGGGTTCCGGTAAGACCACGTTCTGCGGCAAGCTGGCCCTCAACTGCAAGAGCAAGAGAAGCCAGCAGGTGCTGCTGGTGGCAGGTGACGTATACCGTCCGGCCGCCATCGACCAGTTGAAGGTGCTTGCAGAACAGATCGGTGTCCCCGTATACACCGAAGAAGGCGTCAAGGACCCTGTAGGCATTGCCCGCCGTGCCATCGAACACGCCCGCAAAGAAGGCTATTCACTCGTCATCGTCGATACCGCCGGCCGTCTTGCCGTGGATGAGCAGATGATGGACGAGATCGCCGCCATAAAGAAGGCCGTCAACCCGACAGAGACTCTGTTCGTCGTCGATGCAATGACCGGCCAGGACGCAGTCGAGACAGCCAAGGCTTTCAACGACCGCCTCGATTTCGACGGAGTCGTCCTCACCAAGATGGACGGTGACACCCGCGGCGGTGCCGCCCTCAGCATCAAGGCCGTCGTCGGCAAGCCCATCAAGTTCATCAGCTCAGGCGAGAAGATGGAGGCCCTCGACATATTCTACCCCGCCCGTATCGCCGACCGTATCCTCGGTATGGGTGACGTTGTATCCTTCGTGGAGAAGGCTCAGGAGCAGTTCGACGAGGAGGAGGCCCGCAAGCTTCACAAGAAACTCGCCCACGACCAGTTCACAATCACCGACTTCTACCAGCAGATACAGCAGATCAAGAAGATGGGCAACATCAAGGACCTGGCTTCGATGATTCCCGGTATGGGCAAGATGCTCAAGGACGTGGACATCGACAATTCTTCGTTCAAGAGCATTGAGGCCATCATCCAGTCGATGACTGTGCTGGAGCGTGAGAATCCCAACATCATCAACGGAAGCCGCCGCCGCAGGATTGCAGCGGGCAGCGGCACTTCCATCGAGGAGGTCAACCGTCTGCTGAAGCAGTTCGAGCAGACCCGCAAGATGATGAAGACTGTAGCCGGCGGTCCGGCAGCCAAAATGATGAAGAAAAAACGCAGATAACTTATGATACTACTTGACGGAAAAGCCACATCGGCCAGCCTCCAGGCCCAGATTGCCGCAGAGGTTGATTATTTTGTTGACAAAGGCTGGCGCAGGCCCCATCTGACAGCCATACTCGTCGGTGACGACGGCGCAAGCCAGACTTACGTCGCCAACAAGGAGCGCTCCTGCAAGAAGGTGGGCTTCGACAGCACAGTGCTCCGCCTTCCCGCCTCCACCACCGAGGAAGAACTCCTCAACGAGGTCAAAAGGCTCAACCGCGACGACAGCGTCGACGGCTTCATCATCCAGCTGCCGCTGCCCGAGCATATCGACGAGCAGAAAATAATTGAGGCTGTGAGCCCTTCGAAGGATGTGGACGGTTTCCACCCGGAGAATGTAGGCCGTCTCTGCCTCGGGCTTGACACTTTCGTCAGCGCGACTCCCTACGGCATCATCACCCTGCTGGAAGAGTACGGCATCGAGACTAAGGGCAAGCACTGTGTAGTGCTCGGAAGGAGCAACATCGTCGGCCGCCCTATCGCGAACCTGCTGTCGGCCAAGGCCAAGCCCGGCGACTGCACCGTCACTATCTGCCACAGCCGCACCAGGAACATCGAGGAGTACACCCGCAGCGCCGACATCATCATCGCCGCCCTGGGCGTACCGGGCTTCCTCAAGGCTGATATGGTGAAGGAAGGCGCCGTAGTCATCGACGTCGGCATCACCAGGGTTCCGGCCCAGACCGAGAAGGGATACCGCATTATGGGCGACGTGGATTTCGACGCAGTTGCGCCGAAGTGCTCCTACATCACTCCCGTGCCGGGCGGCGTCGGTCCTATGACCATCGTATCGCTTATGCGCAATACCCTCAAGGCTTACAAAGCCTCCCACAAAGAGTAACAATCAACTAAAACGGTATGAAAAAATATATTGCAACTTTCTGTATGGCAATGATCGCACTTTGCAGTTGCAGCGGCAACAAGTTCTGCGCTGACGCGCTCAAACTCGATCCGGCGGCTTTCGTGACTGAATACGAAGGCAAGCCTGTGGCCCTCTATACTCTTACCAACAAGAACGGAATGGTGGTCCAGGTCACCAACTACGGCGCCAGGACTGCTTCTATCATCGTTCCTGACAAAGACAACAATCCTGTGGACGTCATCGTGGGACACGACAACATCCAGAGCTATCTCAACACTGCCAGCGTGTCATCGGCTTCTATCGTGGGCCGCGTGGTGAACCGTATCGCATACGGCAAGTTCTCTCTCGACGGCAAGGATTACGAACTGCCTATTAACAGCGGCGTGAATCACATCCACGGCGGTCCGAACGCTATGTACAAGCACGTTTGGGATGCCGAGCAGAAGGCTGACAATGTGGTAAAGATGAGTTATTTCTCTCCTGACGGGGAGGAGGGTTATCCCGGCAATTTCAATATCAGCGTGACTTTCACCCTGACTGACGACAATGCGCTTGTGCTGGAATATGAGGCTTCTACTGACGCCCCTACCCTTTGCAATCCGACTTTCCATCCGTTCTTCAATCTTCACGGTACTACCGAGAAGAGCAGCAACAGCCACATCTACTGGATGGACGCTGATTACTACACTCCTGTCGACGAGAATACCAATCCGACTGGTGAGATTCTGCCGGTTGCCGGAACTATCTATGATTTCACTACGGCTGCAAGGGTTGATTCCAAGACTGATGCGGGCTATGACCTCAATTTCGTGCTGAACACCAAAGGGGATTCATCGAAGCCTTGCGCTACGCTCTATGAGCCTGAGACCGGCATCTGCCTTACTCTCTTCACTGACCGTCCTGGCCTGCAGTATTATTCAGGCGGCAATATGAACGGTTATGAGGTCGGAAAGCGCGGCGGTGTGTTCCACAAGTTCAGCGGCGTGGCTCTCGAGACTCAGTGCTATCCTGATGCTCCTCATCACGACAATTTCCCGAGCATCGTGCTCCGTCCCGGTGAAAAGTACACCCATTACGCGAAGTACCAGTTCTCAGTAAAGTAACAGAATCACCCAGGCGTTTCCGAAGGAAGAAAAGGAGGCCTTCGGGAAGCTCAGTCGCTTCGCTCCTTCGTACCCTCCCAACGCCATCATCGTCATCGCTGCGCGATAACTCGCTGTCGTCGGGCACCCTCCCCTTCCCTGGCCGGGTGGCCATGTTCCCTCAGGCCTCCTTTTCTTCCTTCGGAAATCATCCGCGATAACATTAATAAAAGCCGGCTCTTTGGAGTCGGCTTTGTTGTGTAACGTATGTGTCAATCCGGCTATATGAAGATATAGCGCAGG
>JAGCZI010000198.1 GCA_017960085.1 Bacteroidales bacterium | reverse complement strand
TTAAGTATTTCGGAATATATGATCATCTTCTCGGGGTCCAGGTCGAGTTTCTCGCGGACAGTCTTGTCCTCTTCTTGGAGGTCTGTCACAGTAGTGCGCGGAACGTCTTCCCCGTAGTATGCAGTTTTGTCCTGCGGGGCGGTTGTGGGCTCGGGAACCTTGAAGTCGACGTCTTCGAAAGTCTCCTGCCGGGATTGCGCCCTGGCCCTTCTTGCATCAGCGCGTTTGCGGCGTTCCCTCTCGCTTTTCACAATCGAGATTGCGATGAAGGCCATAAAAGTTATAAAGAAGATGACAAATGATTCCATATCTCTCTATTTCAAAATTTTATCAGCTTCGTCAGCATCTCTGAACAACTGGTCGCGCAACTGGTCCATCGAGTCGAAGCGCTGCTCGTCACGGATGAATTCCACGAAACGGACGGTGAGGTCCAGCCCGTAGATGTCATCTTCGAAATCCAGCAGATGGGTTTCGATGGTCAGCCCGCGCCCGTCTTCGGTAGTAGGGCGGTATCCGATGTTGCATACGCCCTTGTAGGTCTTGCCCTCGACAGAGGCACGCACTGCATACACTCCGTTGTAGGGGATGAGCTTGAGCGGGTCGTAAAGGCTCATATTGGCGGTCCTGAAACCTATCTGACGGCCTTTGCCGCAGCCCGGGACGACTACTCCTTTCAGAGTGTATTCGTACCCGAGCAGTGCATTGGCGCGTTCTATTCCTCCGGTTTCGATGAGATTCCGGATGTAGGTGCTGCTTATCGTGTTGTAGGAGTCGCTGATGGCTCCGACGCGCACTGCCTTGATGCCGCATTTCTCGGCGATCTTGACTATGTCGTCGCTGCCTGTCTTCTTGCAGCCGAGCCTGTGGTCGTAACCTACTATCAGCGTTGAAACTCCGAACTGTGCAATCAGGTAGTCATTTATGAACTCTTCGGCGGTCTTCTTGCTGAACTCCCTTGTGAAATCAACCACGTGGACCTCGTCGACGCCGAGAGCCTTGAACCGTTCCTCCTTCTCTTCGAGAGAGTTGAGCAGACGCAGTTTGCCTGCGTCCTGTCTCAGGATGCTCCTGGGGTGTGGCCAGAAAGTGATGACGGCGCTCCGTTTGCCCTCGGCTTTCGCCGTGGCGCACAGAAGCTCTATCACCTTGGCGTGGCCCAGGTGGACTCCATCGAAGAAACCTGTAGCGGCTACAACCATTTTACGAGTTCAAAATCTTGACGGTGAGGGAGTTTGTTGTTCTTTGCGTACATACGGGAAGCGACTTCGCACATACCGGTGGTCTCAGGAGTGATGTTGACCTGGTAGGTTGCGATGCCGTCCTTGCAGCTTGTCAGCTGGTACTCGTGGATTTCCCTTACGTGATAGTCGCCCTTGGCGTCCTGCTCTGCAAACACGATTTCGAAGCCGATATCCTCAGGGTCTACTTCACCGAGGTTGACGACGATCGTTGAGATCCTCTCCTGACCGAGGACGAGCGGATTGTTGGTGGCTTCGTTCTTTGAGTTGGAGATGATTTCGATGCTGTTCCACTCGCGGCGCATATCCTTCTTCCAGAGAGCGATTTCGCGGGCTTCCTTGAAGTCATCCTTACCCAGCTGGGCACCACGTTTTGCCAGAGGGATGTAGTACTGGTTGAGATAATCCTCCATCATCCTGTTGGTGGTGAAGTTGCAGGCAACCTCGCTGATGGTGTTCTTGATGGTGGTGATCCATTCAGAAGAGATCCCGTTGTTGTCCTTGTCGTAGAACTGGGCGGCAATCTCAGACTCGATGATGTTGTAGATGGTTGCTGAGTCGAGTTCATCCTGGAAATCCTGGTTGTCGTAGGTGCGTTCCATCTGAAGGGCCCAGCCGGCGCCGGGTTTGTATCCTTCAACCCACCATCCGTCAAGCACGCTGAAGTGCATTACACCGTTCATTACGGCTTTCTCTCCGCTGGTGCCGGATGCTTCCTGGGGACGGGTAGGGTTGTTCATCCATACGTCCACGCCCTGGACGAGCAACTTCGCGATAGAGATGTCGTAGTTCGGGATGAAGACGATCTTGCCTATGAACTGAGGCATCTTTGAAATCTCGATGATGCGCTTGATGAGGTCCTGACCTGCGCCGTCAGCAGGGTGAGCCTTGCCGGCGAACAGGAACTGGACGGGATGCTTGGGATCGTTGACTATCTGGTCCAGACGCTCAAGGTTGCGGAAGAGCAGGGTGGCACGTTTGTAAGTAGCGAAACGGCGTGCGAATCCGATGGTGAGGATGTCGTCCCTGAGGGTCTTCTTGATCTTGACGATCTGCTGGGGAGAATAATGTGCTGTTGCAGAAGTGTCTGACAGGATGTTCTTGACGGCGTCGATAAGTCTCTTGCGGAGAAGGTTGCGTGTCCACCAGATTTCCTCGTCCCGGATGCTGCGGATGCCGCCGAAGCAGGACTTGTCGTAGTGGTGTGTCTGGAATGCGTCGCCGAACACGCGTGCGTGTATCTTCTTCCACTCGGGGGCTGTCCAGGTAGGATAGTGGACACCGTTGGTGACGTAGCTTACGTGAAGCTCCTCGGGCAGGTAGCCCGGCCACATATTGGCCAGAATCTTCTGGCTTACCTTGCCGTGCAGCCAGCTGACGCCGTTGACCTCCTGTGACAGGTTGGCTGCCAGGATGCTCATCGAGAATTTCTCACCCGGGTCTGAAGCATTGATCTTGCCGAGCTGCATAAATGCGGTCCAGTCGGATTTCAGGTAGTCGGTAACCTGCGACATATAGACGCGGAGCATATCTTCCGTGAATGCGTCGTGACCTGCAGGGACAGGGGTGTGGGTGGTGAACAGCGAAGTGCTGCGCACCATTTCAAGAGCCTCCATATATGACAGGCCGTCGTTGTTCACATATTCGCGCATCCTTTCGATGCCCATAAAAGCGGCGTGGCCTTCATTGCAGTGATATACGTCAGTATTGATGCCGAGAGCCCTGAGTGCCCTGATGCCGCCCATACCGAGCAGGATTTCCTGTTTGAGACGGTTCTCCCAGTCACCTCCGTAGAGCTGATGGGTGACGCGGCGGTCTTCTTCGTGGTTGTCCTCGAAGTCGGTGTCGAGGAGGATGAGGTCGGTGCGGCCGACTTCAGCCTTCCAAAGCCTTGCGAACATCGTACGTCCGGGGAAAGCGATGCTGACTGTAAGCCATTTGCCGTCCTTGTCCAGGATAGGGGTTACAGGAGCCTTTGCGAAATCCTGGGGCTCGTAGTAGCTGACCTGGTCACCCTGGGCGGAAAGCTTCTGGGTGAAATAACCGAATCTATATAGCAGGCCGACGGCAGTCATATTGACTTTCATATCGCTGGCTTCCTTGAGGTAGTCGCCGGCAAGGATTCCGAGGCCTCCGGAATAAATCTTCAGAGAGGTGTCGATGCCGTATTCCATACAGAAATAGGCGATTGACGGGCCCTGCCTGTCGTCTTTCTCTTTCATATAGGCCTTGAAGTCGGCGTATACGCGGTCCAGACGGGCAAGGAATGCTTCATCCGAACAAAGCTCTTTGTATTTTGACAGCTTGATGCGGTCGAGCAGCTCGAGGGGACTGCCTTTAGACTCTTTCCAGAGTTTGCTGTCGATAGATGCGAAGAGTTCTATTGCTTCCTGGTTCCAGCACCACCAAAGGTTCTTGGCGAGTTCTTCCAGGGGTCTGAGACGTTCCGGAAGCTGCCTGGTGATGATCATTCTGGTCCAAGAGGGGGTGTTTGTTGCCATTTTAGTATATGAATTTGCTGTTTCTTCCCTGAATACAGGGGTCTTTCCATACTTCGCCACGACTTTGTCTATAGCCAGGGAGTATGCTTCTTTGTAATATGTAATGTTGTTCTTCCAGAGAGCTATCTTGGAAATCTCCCTGGCATTGTCGCGATATGCGGCTTGTTGTTTCTTGTTGAGCGACGCTATTTCGAGGATGCGGCTGCAGACGTCCGTCACGACCTCGTCATAGTTGTTGTCGGTGCGTTTCACAACGCATATACCGTCCTTCGGCTTGTCTGCGGGATAGTGGTCGTTGACCCAAAGCCCGAAACCGGCGGTCGTAGTAGTCACCGTAGGCACCATAAAAGCCAGGGACTCCAGCGGGGTGTATCCCCAGGGCTCATAGTATGAAGGGAATATCGTCAGGTCCATTCCGGCCAGAAGGTCGTAGTAGCTCATATTGAATATTCCGTCGTTCCCGTTGAGGTAGCTGGGGATGAAGAATACGTCTACGCAGGCGTCTTTGCCATTGTCGAGGTGCAGCTCCCTCATCCGGCGGCTAATGATGTCATAGTCGTCCATAAGATAGTGGGAGACAGCGGTCGTATAAGACAGCTCCGGATTCTGCATCTTCTCGAGCAGGGTCTTGTCCGGACCGTTGTTGCCGCTGGGAACCAGGATGAAAGCTGCTGCCTTGCGGCCTTTGATACCTTCTGCATTGAGCCTGCCGAGGGCGTCCACCACTACGTCGAGGCCTTTGTTGGCGTATTCATACCTGCCGCCGGTAGACAGCAGCAGGGTGGAGTCGTCGTATTGCTTGCCGCTCATCAGCGCAGCCACCTCCAGCAGTTTCCTGCGGGCTGCAGCGCGGACTTCAGGCATTTTGTCGACGGTGGGGGCGATGCTCTCCTCGAATCCGTTGGGAGTTACAATGTCCACCTCCCTGCCGAGGAACTGCTTGCACTCGACGGCAGTAAGGTCACTGACTGTAGTGAACACATCAGCCTGGGCGGCGGAAGCCTTCTCCAGAGTGTGGCGGGCTGCCACGCCGTATTCAACGGCCAGCTTGTCGGCGTCTGTCTTGCCGAGCTCGTCGTAGAGCGGCAGGTTGTTCGAACTCAGGCAGCGTCCGACGACGGTCGCGTGAGTTGTGAAGACCGTTCCGACGGGGATGCCGGAAGATTTCAGGTAGAGCAGGCCGGCACCCGTCATCCATTCGTGGAACTGGGCGACAACCTTCTTGCCGGGAGCGATCCTGAATTTCGTGAAACTCTGGATGACTTCTCCTGCGGCGTAGCCGAACAGTGCAGACTCGACATAGTCCCAGTCTCCGGTGAGGGAGTCAACTCCGTATCTGGTCCACAACTCGGTGAAGATGTCGTTCTTGCGGGCGATCAGGTGCGTGAAATCCACCAGGAACGCTACCGGATTGCCCGGCACGTTCCAATGTCCGACGCGTACGCGCAGACCTTCTTCTTCGGCGGCCCGGCGCCACGATTTATAAAGCGACGGGTCTTCGGTGAATTCCGGGTTCCTTTCGGTATTACGCCATACGTCAGGACCGATGTGAATATGGTGTTTTTTCAGTTCTCCGGCCAGATGGAGGGATTTTGTTGCAAGGACGGTATGGATGCCGCCTATCTTGTTGCAAACCTCCCAGCTGACTTCAAATAGATAATCAGGCATTTGTCTTATTATTCTTGTTTTTCAGGAAAGCGTCGACCCTGAGTTCGAAATCACTGAGAACGTTCATATAGTTGATGAAAGCCTCATAAGGTGTGTCGTAAGGGTTGAAATAGCTGTGTACGGCACCATCTGAGAAGAATTTGGTGCACATATAGTAGAAGTGGTCGCTCTCCTGAAGCATCCTGTAAGTCTTTGTAAGATCCTCGTCCTTGGTCCTTTTGACCTTGGCTCCGATAGCGTAGACTTTGTGGAAAGCTTCGTTCTGGAGTTCGTTTCCGAGCCAGGCGCTCAGGTCCCTCTCCTCATCAGCCCAGGAAATAGGGTCCGGAACGTGGAGCGGAGCTACCGGCTGGTGCATCTTGGCAACCTCGGCGGGTGTGTTGAAGCTGAAGCCTTTTGCCAGCAAAGCGGCGGGCAGTGCCTTGAGGAAATCGAAGATGCCGCTTTCGGCCTGCTGGTGCTCTCCGAAGGTCTCATAGTCCATAAAGAGGTTGAGAGTGTCGTCGTTCTGCAGGGCGGCCTCAACCCAAGAGGCATATTTCTCGGCAGTAAGCGGCCAGCCGTTCCAGTTCTTGTCTGAGAAGCGGAAGGCGATGTCGTCGCTCATTGCGCTGTTCTTGAGCAGGAGCCTGAGCCTGGGGTTGATGGCGTTGGTGTATACGAAGTTGGGGCTCTTCCAGCCGAGGATGTGCTTGGCACCCTCTGTGAGCATCGTGGTGTAGCCCATTGAAGCTACGGTGGCGCCGATGGCGTCTGAGTAGATGAGCTCGGTGTTGCGGAAGGTCACGGGTTTAACTCCGAAAGTGGCCTCGATGAGCTTGCTGTGGTCCTTGACCTGCTGCTTGAACTCAGCCTCGTTGGCTACGGATGCCAGCGTGTGGGCGTAGGTCTCTGCGAGGAAGTCTACGCAGCCAGTGTCGGCGAGAGCCTTGAAACTGTCGATAACTTCAGGGGCGAAACGTTTGAACTGGTCGATAGCCACTCCTGAAATAGAGAAAGCCAATTTGAATTTCTTGCCGTTCTTGCGGATCAAGTCAAGCAGAAGGGCGTTGACGGGAAGATAGCACTTCTGGGCTACCCTGCGCATTATGACCTTGTTGGTGAACTCGTCGCAGTAGTTGCTGTCGTTGCCGATGTCGAAGAATCTATACTGTCTCAGTCGGTCAGGTTGATGAACCTGAAAGTATAAGCAGATACTTTTTGTTGTTGCCATAATATGATTTTTTACTATTTCAAATTCATTGCAGCCTGATATACGTCCTTGATCTTGGCTGCCGCGTGGTCCCACTTGAGGGAGTTGACTTCGTCATAGCCCTTTTCTCCGGCCACCTTGGCGATGGCGGGGTAGGTTACCAGACCGTAAATCGCATCGGCGAGGGCGTCGATGTCCCAGAAATCCACCTTGATGGCATATTTCAGGACTTCGGCTACGCCGCTCTGCTTGGAGATGATGGTAGGCACATTGCTCTGCATCGCTTCAAGCGGAGAGATTCCGAAAGGCTCGGAAACAGAAGGCATCACATAGACGTCGCTCAGGGCGAACATCTTCTGCACGTCGGCGCCGCGAAGGAAGCCGGTGAAGTGGAACTTGTCGGCCATACCGAGCTGTGCGACACGCCTGATGGAGCGGTTCAGCAGGTCTCCGCTGCCGGCCATCACGAAACGGACGTTGTCTGTCTTCTGGAGGACTTTGTATGCGGCCTCGATGAAATACTCGGGACCTTTCTGGAATGTGATGCGGCCGAGGAATGTGACGGTCTTCTCAGGGACGCCGCGCTTGGCTACGAGGGTCTCCCTGTTCGAGAAGTCGACTGCGTTGTGGACAGTGACAACCTTCTCGGGATCGATGCCGTATTTGTTGATTACGATGTTCCTGGTCCAGTCGCTGACTGTGATGACCTTGTCGGCTTCGCGCATACCCATCTGCTCGATGGCGTAGACCTGGGTGTTCACGTTCTCGCCTGTGCGGTCGTATTCAGTGGCGTGCACGTGGATGACGAGCGGCTTGCCGCTGACTCTCTTGGCTGCTATGCCGGCCAGATAGGTAAGCCAGTCGTGGGCGTGGATCACGTCGAAATTGTTCTGGAGAGCGAGAGTTCCGCCGACCATAGAGTAGCGGACCACCTCTTCCATAAGGTTGGTGCCGTACTTGCCGGAAAACTTGTATTTGTTGTGGAAGTGGTATTTGAACTCTTCAGACTGCATCAGGCGCTCTTCAGCGGTAAGCTTCGAGTAATCTTCAGGGTCTACGTACGGCATAATGTTGCTGCCGATCCTGAGGAATTCTACCTTGCCGAGGAACTCGTCGATGCTCAGCACTGTGTCGGCTGTGGCGACGTCGCTGGCATTGATGATGCTAATGTCGCTCTGGTCTTCGTCTCCGCTGGCGGAAGGCATCACGAACAGCACGTCGACATCGTTGTGAGCCAGACCTTTGGTCATTCCGTAGCAGGCAGTGCCCAGACCACCTGAGATATGAGGGGGGAATTCCCATCCAAACATCAAAACTCTCATCAGTTATTCTCCTTATATCGTTTGATCATATAGATAATATTCAGAATCTCGGCAGTGCTGAGTGCGGAGTTGATGGCTCCGTGAGGGATGAACGGCGGGTTGCCGTCATAGAGTTCGGCTACGGCGCCGATGCCGTGGATGGTCATATCTTCCTCGAAGCCTTTGATCAGCGATTCAGCCTCGTGGACGAATGCGGCTCCGTGAAGCTTGAAGCAGGCTGCAGTGTAAAGACCGAGCAGCCAGGGTCTGGTAGAACCGTTGTGTGAAGCGAGGTCGCGGGCGTGGTGGTCTCCGTCGTAAGTGTCCTTGTAGAACGGGTTCTTGGGAGCCAGGGTCCTGATTCCGCGGGGAGTCACGAGCTCACGCTTGACAGCCTTGAGCACTTCGTTCTGGGCGATGTCGCTGATGGGGCTGTACTGAAGGGCGCAGGCGTACAACTGGTTGGGGCGCATAAATACGTTCTGGCCTTTGCCGTCGACATAGTCGGCGAGGTGTTTGCGGTCTTTGACCCAGAACATATCGAAGAACACTATGTCAATCTTCGCTGCAATCTCCTCGAGCTGCTTTGCGAATTTCTTGTCAGAATCGAACTTGTAGCACATCTCGCTGCAGAAGCGCAGGGCATTGTACCACAAAGCGTTTGTCTCGACCTGATAGCCGGCTCTCTCGACAACGGGATGGCCGTTGGTGTAGGTGTCCATCCAGGTGAGGGCAACGCCGTTCATCTGGGCCCAGAGCAGGCCGTTGTCGTGCATCTGCACCTCAGGTCTGCCGGCGATGTAGCTCTTGATGATCTGTTTGAGCGTCTTGCCGTATTTGCTCCAGATGCCTTTGCAATCACCGGTGAAGCCGATGTAGTTCTGCATCAGCAGGGCCATACGCAGAGGAGCGTCGACCTGCTGTGAAGAGATGAACAGATTCTCTTTCCATTTGTCGATCATTCCGTCGATGACGCGCAGGTAAGCCTTGGTGTCGCCGTTGTTGTAGATAGTGAGACCTGCAGCGGTCATTGTGGTGTCGCGCAGCTGGCCTACGCCGAGCCACGGGAAGCCGGAGCATATCTCGAGCCTGCCGGCGCGCTCGAAGAAGAGCCTTGAAGCTGCGCTGCGCAGGTTGGATTCGAAGTCTTCGCAGATTCCGACCTTTGAAAGTTCGGAGTTGAAGGTGCGTTTGAAGCTGGCCGGTTCGCAAGTTTCAGTGGATGCCGAGAACACGATGCTCTCGCCTTTCTTGATGGGCATCTCAAAGAAACCGGGGACGAAGAGGTCTTCCTTGTAGTTGTATCCTCTTCTTCTCTCTTCGGGATAAACGATGCCGTAGTACCAGTCAGGGTTGGCTACATATTCTGACTTTTTGGACAGTTGCATGTTCAGAGTGGGCAGGGCCTCGTACATCTTGAAGGCTTTGCCGTTCGGAACTTCCATATAGTGGGTGTTTGCGCCGATGTTGCTCTGGGTCAGTTCGTGGATGCTCCTGAAAGAGAGGTACGGAGTCAGACGCAGAGTAGTGTCGGAGTGGGCGTCGAGAAGGGTGTACTTGATAAGCACCCTGTCCTGGTCGCGGACCATAAGAATCTGTTTCTGGAACTTCATTCCGCCGACGCTGTAGGTGATAGTGGGCACCGGATCGTTCTCATAGTCGACGATGTACTTGTGCCCCCTCGGCTCAAAAACTTCACCGTAGCAATGAATGCCGAGATTGAACATCTTGCCGTGCTGGATGAGAGTCTCATCAAGGCTTGAAAGGAGCGCGTGCCTGCGCCAGTTCATCTTCTCGATGGGAACGGCAAGCAGACAGTGGTACTTGCGGGTATTGCAGCATACGATGGTCGTATTGGCGTAGGCGCCGGTACGGTTCGTTGCAATAAGTTCCCTCTTGAGAGAATACTCGAGGTTTACGAGCTCAGCTTTGTTGAATTTCAAATAAGCCATAAGTGTCGTATATGTATATCAAAAAATGCAGTTTGGAATCAAACTGCAAATATATAAAAATCAGCGGAATTACCCCCGATTTTTAATTGTTTTCTTTAGCGGCGAAGAAGCGCCACTGGAAGATCAGAAGGTAGAAAGCGCCTACGGTGATGCAACTGTCCGCAAAATTGAAAATGGCGCTGAAAAACAGGAACGGTTTTCCTCCCCAGATGGGGAACCAGTCCGGGAGCGTAGTGTCGATGATGGGGAAGTAGAGCATATCCACTACCTTGCCGAAAAACAGGCCGGCGTAACCGCCTCCTTCGGGGAAAAAAGTGGCGACCTGGGTGAAACCGCTCTCGCTGAAGATAAGACCGTAGAAAAGGGAGTCGAAGATGTTGCCAATGGCTCCGCACATAATGGCTGCGATGCCATAAAGGACGCCTGTGGGGACGTCATCGCGCTTGAGCAGCTTGCGGATGTAAAGGAACATCGCAACGCCTAGGACGATTCTGAAAAAAGAAAGCAGAAACTTGCCGACCAAGCCGCCGAACGACATTCCGAAAGCCATCCCCGCATTTTCGACGAAATAAATCTGGAACCAGTCTCCGATGACATTAATGCTCTGGCCAAGAGTCATGTTGGTCTTGACCAGGATTTTGGACACCTGGTCAATGACTAACAGGGCAATCACGAAAATGGTAATCTTCTTGCCTTTTGTCAGGGCCATTATTTGTTCTTGTCGTTTTTAGCCTCGACGCTCAAAGTTGCGTGAGGTACAAGTCTCAGACGCTCTTTCGGGATGAGTTTGCCCGTCTCCCGGCAGATGCCGTAGGTTTTGTTTTCAATGCGTTTCAGGGCCGCTTCAAGGCTCTGGATGAATTTGTACTGGCGTGCAGCCAGCCTGCTGACCTCTTCTTTTGAAAGGGAATATGCGCCTTCCTCCATCTGGAAGGTGGGAGAAGTGTCTTCCGTGTCGTTGCTAGAACTCAGGTCTACAGACCCTTTGAGGACTTCATACTCCTTTTTCGCAGCATCAAGCTTCTCTAGGATGAGGGCCTTGAATTCCTGAAGCTCTTCGTCACTGTATCTGACTTTCTCGGCAACAGGGGTTGTTGTGGTTTTAGTCTTTGCCATATCTAACGGAGTTTTAGCTGGTGTTCTAACAAAGATAATAAATAATTCGGAATATTACGCCTTTTCGGCCTTGAGCTCTATAGTCCCTTCGTCCCATTCTACTTCGGCTCCGCCGAAACCTTTTCCGAAATCGAGACTGACGGCAAGCGTCTGCTCGCATACGTACTGCCGGAAATCCTGCAGGGCGTCGCGTACCTCGGGAAGGTCTTCCACTGTCAGGCGGATGCGGTCGGTGACTTCGAAGCCGCTGTCCTTGCGCAGGTTCTGGATGCGGTTGATCAGCTCCCTGGCGATGCCTTCGCGGCGCAGCTGGTCGGTGACGGTTATGTCAAGGGCCACTGTAAGGTCGCTGTCACTGGCTACGAGCCAGCCCGGCATATCCTCTGAACTTATGCTGTAATCTTCCTTGTCGAGCAGCACATCGCCGGAAGCAAGACTGAGCGTGTATGAGTCGCTCTTCTCTATGTCGGAAATCTGCTGCTGGCCCATCTGGGCGAAGGCGGCGGCGATGTCTTTCATCTGCTTGCCGTATTTCTTGCCCAGGGTCTTGAAGTTGGGTTTTATCTTCTTGGTGATGAGTCCGGTGGTGTCATAGATGAACTCCACTTCCTTGACGTTGACCTCGCTGGAAACGAGGTTGCTGACCTTCTCGAACTGCTCTTTGAAGCGGCTGTCGAGCACCGGGACCATAATCTTGGCCAGAGGCTGGCGCACCTTGATGTTCACCTTGCGGCGCAGGGCGAGAACCATTGACGAGCATCTCTGGGCCAGCTGCATACGATATTCCAGGTCGGGGTCTATGAGAGAGGCGTCGAATTCGGGCATCATCTCGTAGTGGATGTTTTCGGCTCCTTCCACAAGGTCGCACCAGAGCCTGTCCATAAAGAACGGGGCGATGGGGGCCGACAGCAGCGCGACGGTCCTGAGGCAGTGGTAGAGAGTCCTGTAGGCTCCGAGCTTGGATGCGGTCATCCCGCCTCCCCAGAAGCGCTTGCGGTTGAGTCGTACATACCAGTTGCTGAGGTTGTCGCACACAAAGTTCTGGATGAGCCTTCCTGCAGTCGTCAGGTCGAAGTCTTCGTAGCAGGCGCGCACGTCCCTGATGAGGCTGTTCTCGAGCGATACCAGCCATTTGTCGATCTCCGTGAGTTCGGCTTCGCCTTTGTCGCTGCCCGGATTGAATCCGTCGACGTTGGCGTACAGGGAGAAGAATGAATATGTGTTGTAGAGAGTTCCGAAGAATTTGCGGCGGACTTCATCCACTCCTTCCTCGTCGAAACGGAGGTTGTCCCAGGGCTGGGCGTTGGTGAGCATATACCAGCGCAGGGCGTCGGCTCCGTATTTGTCGAGAGCCTCGAACGGATTGACGGCGTTGCCGAGGCGCTTGCTCATCTTGTTGCCGTTCTTGTCGAGGACGAGTCCGTTGGAGATGACGCTCTTGAAAGCGCATTTGTCGCTGACCATCGTATTGATGGCGTGGAGGGTGAAGAACCATCCGCGGGTCTGGTCCACACCTTCGGCGATGAAGTCGGCTGTCTGTCCGAAGGCAGGCTTGCCGAGGTCCTTGAGGCCCTGCTGGGCATAAGGCATTGCTCCCGAGTCGAACCATACGTCGATGAGGTCGGTCTCGCGGACCATCTTGCGGCCGCTGTCAGACACGAGGAACAACTCGTCGGCGATAGGGCGGTGGAGGTCCACCTTGTCATAATTCTCCTTAGAGAAATCGCCGGGGACGAAGCCTTTGTCCTTAAGGTAGTTGGATTTCATCACACCGGCGGCCACTGCCTTCTCAAGCTCATCGTAGAGCTCGGCCAGGGAGCCGATGCATTTCTCTTCCTTGCCGTCTTCCGTGCGCCAGATGGGGAGCGGAGTGCCCCAGAAACGGCTCCTCGACAGGTTCCAGTCCTGAAGGTTCTCCAGCCATTTGCCGAAACGTCCCGTTCCGGTGGATTCGGGTTTCCAGCGGATAGTCTTGTTGAGTTCTATCATCCTGGGCTGCACTGCAGTAGTGCGGATGAACCAGGAGTCGAGTGGATAGTAGAGCACGGGCTTGTCGGTCCTCCAGCAGTGGGGATAGCTGTGGACGTGTTTCTCTATCTTGAAGGCCTTGCCCTGCTGCTTGAGCTCGACGCAGAGGTCTATGTCAAGAGTGGGGTCGTCGGGGCCGAGGGTGTCGTCGTATGCGTTCTTCACGTATCTGCCTGCGTACTGGCCGTAGCTGGCGACGTCAACCCTTTCCTTTATGAAATCCTTGTCGAGGTCTTCGAGGCGGTAGAGCCTTCCGCTGCGGTCCACCATCGGCTGCTGGACGCCGTTCGCGTCGGTGAGCAGCATAGCGGGGACGCCGGACTGTTTGGCTACCTTGTTGTCGTCGGCTCCGAAAGTCGGGGCGATGTGGACGATGCCGGTACCTTCCTCAGTCGACACGAAGTCTCCGCAGATGACCCTCAGGCCGCCTTCGGCACATTTGACCCAGGGAATGAGCTGTTCATAGCTGATGTCCTTGAGCTGAGAACCCTTGAACGAGCCTTCGAGCACGGTGAAGGGGTTCTTGTCGTTGAAGAGAGTGGGGACGAGGGCCTTGGCCACTACATAGATGGCCGGCTCCTTGGTGTAGGGATTGACGCTTTCTACCCTTACGTATTCTATGTTGGGACCGACGCAGAGCGCGGTGTTTGAAGGCAGGGTCCACGGTGTGGTGGTCCAGGCCAGGATGAACACCGGCAGCGGGCTGTCGCCGAACAGGGGCTGTGAAATGCTGTTCTTTATGACCTGGAACTGGACGACGCAGGTGGTGTCCTTGACGTCGCGGTAGCAGCCGGGCTGGTTGAGCTCGTGGGTGCTCAGGCCTGTGCCTGCGGCAGGTGAGTAAGGCTGGATCGAGTAGCCCTTGTAGAGATAGCCCTTCTTGTAGATATCCTTCAGCAGGTACCACAGGGTCTCTATGTAGCTGTTGTCGTATGTGATGTAAGGATTGTCAGTGTCCACCCAGTAACCGATCTTCTCCGTGAGGTCGACCCACTGGTCGGTGTACTTCATTACCTCCTTGCGGCAGGTGCGGTTGTATTCTTCGACGGATATGGTCTTGCCGATATCTTCCTTGGTGATGCCGAGCTTCTTCTCCACTCCAAGCTCAACGGGCAGGCCGTGGGTGTCCCAGCCGGCCTTTCTCTCGACAAGGTAGCCGGTCTGCGTCTTGTATCTGCAGACGGCGTCCTTGATGGAACGTGCCATTACGTGGTGGATGCCGGGCATTCCGTTGGCAGAAGGGGGGCCTTCGTGGAATACGAAGCGCGGCTGTCCTTCGCGCAGGGCGAGGGTGTGTTTGAATGCGTCCTGTCTGCGCCATTTTTCCAGTATGGTGCGGTTAACTTCTACAAGGTCAAGCTGTTTGTACTCGGTAAAACTCATCTTCCTATTTTTTGAATTTGCAAAGATACTATAAATAGTTAATTTTGAGCAATGCTTTTGAGCAAGGCGCTTCAAGCAGTTTTCAATGGGCATCATAGATATCGTCATACTCTGCTGTTTGCTACCCTGTCTTTATTTCGGAGCAAAGAACGGCTTTCTCAGACAGGTCATATCCCTTGTAATCATCATAGTCGGCATCAAGCTGTCGATCTCGTTCAGCGCTCCCGTGGCCGAATGGCTGGGCAGCCGCATCGAACTGCAGCCCGTGTGGACATCGGTCATAAGCTTCACGGTAGTCTTCATCGCGGTGGCGCTCGTCTTCGCCCTCGTCGAAAAGTTGCTGAACGCGGTCATCAAGATCACAATGCTCGGCTGGCTGGACCGTCTGCTGGGCATCCTCTTTTCTATGCTGAAAGTGGTAGTGCTGCTGAGCCTTCTTGCCTACTTCGTGAACTCCGCCAATGTGCTCCTGGGCTTCATCAGCGAGGAGGATCTGGCTGATTCCAATTTCTTCAAACCACTTTTGGATTTGTCCGACAAGATATTTCCAGCTTTGAAGTCGATAATCCAACAACAGCCTGTTTCTGACGTTCCGACAATATCTGCATAATTGTCGACAGCCTATATTTTTTTCTGTTTTTAATCGCCTACTTTGCCTTGAGCAAGCGGGAGCGTAGCCGTGCGTGTACCTGACGAAGGGGGATGGCGCAAGCACTGCTGAATATGACTGACTCCCGTTTGCTTTCTAATCTATGAAAAAGGTAAAGGGAATCAGACAACACGATGCTACGGACTGCGCAGTGGCCTGCATAGTCTGGGTGGCGAGGTGGTATGGCCTCAGCCTGCCCCTGGTGACGGTGCGGCAGATGTGCGGGGCGACAGTTCAGGGCACTACTATCAAAGGAGTGCTCGACGGCTGCACTGCGGTGGGCCTTGATGCAAGGGCGTTCAAGTCGGTGGCGAAAGATGTTGACACGCTGCGGCAGGTGCCGAGGCCTGCGATCCTGCATCTCGAGACGGACGAAGGTATGCTGCATTTCGTAGTGCTGAGCGCCGTCAGCCACAAGGGCTTCGTGATAATGGATCCGGCAAAAGGTACCCTTGAGACGGTATCCGCCGAGCGGCTCGGCCGGCAGTGGAGCGGCTACATAGTCCTTTGCGAACCCGGAGAAAACTTCGTCAGGGGCGACAAGACTGTCAATCCTGTAAGAAGGCTTGCCCGCATCACGAAAGTCTATGGAAAACAGCTGGCCCTGACCCTTGCCGCCTCCATCCTATATATTATTATATCCCTCAGCACGTCGATATTCCTCCAGAGGATAGTGGACGACGTTATTCCGGGCGGAGAGGTCACAGCCCTCACCGCCGTGACGGTGGCAATGTCGCTGCTGGCCGCTCTGGCGTTCGCCTGCGGCCTGGCGAGAGTGACTTCGGCGCTGCAGGCCTCCATAGGGATAGACTATTCTCTTGTAAACGACTATCTGAACCATCTGTTCACCCTGCCTGTCGGCTTCTTCACGCTCCGTGGGAGCGGAGAGCTGGCCTCCAGGGTGTACGATGCCATGAAAATACGTTCTTTCATCGTGACCGGAATGACTACCCTTATGCTCAGTCTGTGTACACTGCTTGTCTCGTTCGCCTTGATGTTCACCTACTATTGGAAGCTGGCCTTGTTAATGCTGATGTTTATACCGTTGTACACCGTTGTGTACGCAGTTTCCAACAAGGTGAACAAAAAGGCGAACCGGGACATAATAGAGTCGACGGCTGCGTTTGAGGAGAAGACGGTGGAGGGCAT
>JAGCZI010000197.1 GCA_017960085.1 Bacteroidales bacterium | reverse complement strand
TTCGACACGCTCTGCGCAATCTTCTCTATGCCTGCCGTGTTGAAGTAGCAGTTTGACAGGTTGGCGGACATAATTGTCATCTCGGAAAGGGGAAGGCCGTTGAGCTGGCCGGACAGTTCAACGTGGGACAGCCCAGGCCCTTCGACAGTGAATGACGACAGTTTCATATTGGCTACAGGTCCCTTGACCTTACCGTTTGCGTTGAGGGTCAGGGTCAGGTAGTCCACTCCGGGCAGGAACAGTCCCAGGGAGGCAAGGCTGACCTTGGCATCGTCGATGCTGCAGTCGAGGGATACCTTGTGGAGGAAATCGCCGAAGTCGCTGAACTGCTCGAATAGGGCGTTGGCATAGTTCAGCTTCAGGTCGGAGAAATTGTCGGTGTAGCGGAAGTTCTCCAGATGGATGCCGGCGGCGTCGAGGGCTGCCTTGAAGTGCAGCCTGTCAAGTTTGAAGCCGCGGCTTTCCCTCATTGAAATATCGTTGACGTTGAGGGATACGGACTGCTTGCGCAGGTTGTATCTTATGTCTGAGATGTCGACGTTGAGCCCGCTGATGTGCATATCGTGCCAGTTGATGGTGCGCACTCCGGGGGTCAGTATATTGCCATTCTTGTCCCTGACTACCGCAACAGGCGAATGTCTCACCAGATTGACGTCCATATCCTTGATGCGGACGTTGCGCACGTCCACGAGGATGTTGTCGAAGAAGGCCAGGATGCCTTTGGAGGTGGTGTCACGCTCTTTTTCCTTCTCCGGAAATATCCGGGTGAGGTTGAGGTTGCCTTCGGTGTCAGCCTCCAGGTTCAGCAGGGCGTCGCTCAGCTCCAGGCTGCGGACAGTGACACGGCCGGTGATGGCCCTGAGCAGCCTCACATTGAGCGACAGCTTGCCGAGGTATGCGACCGTGTCCTGCGCCTCGTCCCTGAGCAGCGCATCCTTGACAATGACCCTGTCGAAGAGGGCGTAATAGACGTCGCCGACCTCTATGCTGCCGTTGAGGTTGTCGGAGACGCTGGAAGTGACTGCGTTGCAGATGCGGCTCTGCACGCCGGGCAATTGCAGGGCCACCACCGCCACCACCGGCAGCAGGGCGAGAAGGAACAGCAGCCCCAGCAATATTTTACGCAATACTTTCATCAATCTAACAAAGATAAGGTTTTAATTTGATACCTTTGCAGGCCTTGGGACTAAACTGATGGGAAAAAGGACTATTATTCTCGGTATCGAATCTTCCTGCGACGACACTTCTGCCGCCGTGCTTGCCGACCGTTGCCTGCTTTCCAACGTAATGGCATCCCAGAAAGTCCACGAGCAGTATGGCGGAGTGGTCCCGGAGCTGGCTTCCAGGGCCCATCAGCAGAACATCGTGCCGGTGGTCGACCAGGCTCTGAAGCAGGCCGGGGTGACGATGGAGGATGTGGATGCCATCGCCTTCACCCGCGGCCCCGGGCTGCTGGGTTCTCTGCTTGTAGGCGTGTCTTTCGCCAAGGGTCTGGCGCTTGCTGCAGGCAAGCCCCTCATCGAGGTTAACCATCTTCAGGGCCATATCCTATCGCATTTCGTCATAGAGGAGGGCAAGCCTCACCGCGAGCCTGTCTTCCCTTTCCTGGCGCTGCTCGTGTCCGGAGGCCACACCCAGATCGTCAAGGTCAATGATTATCTGGATTTCGAGGTGCTGGGACGCACGATCGACGATGCGGTGGGAGAGGCTTTCGACAAATGCGCCAAACTTCTGGACCTGGGATATCCCGGCGGCCCAGTGATCGACCGTCTGGCAAAGGAAGGCGACCCGGCCCGTTTCCGCTTTGCGAAGCCTGTCGTGCCCGGCCTGGACTATAGTTTCTCCGGCATCAAGACTTCGCTGCTCTATTTCCTGCGTGATGAGGTGGCCAAGGACCCGGATTTCATCGCAAATAACAAGGCCGACCTGTGCGCAAGTTTCCAGAAGGACCTTATAGACATCCTGATGAAGAAGCTGCTGCTCGCGGTGAAGCAGACTTCCATAAAGCAAGTGGTCATCGGAGGCGGTGTGTCTGCCAACAGCGGCCTTCGCAGCCGCATAGAGGAGGAGGGACGACGCAGGGGCTGGACCACCTTCCTGCCGGAGCTGCGCTTCACTACCGACAATGCCGCGATGATTGCAGTCGTCGGCCATTTCAAATACGGAAAAGGACTTTTCACTCCGCTGGACGTGGCTCCCGTGTCGCGTGCGGCTGACCTCAATATGAAATAAGATGAAAGAGTTCGAGCAGGCGTTCGATATCCTTCACAACCCGACCGAAGAGGAACTCTTCAAGGCTGCTGCGGTGGCCTGCGGCGTGCCTGTGCGCAAGGTGCGGCAGTGCGTCGTGGTGAGGCGTTCCCTCGATGCCCGCAGCCGTCCGGTGTTCCGCTACAGGCTGCGCGCTTTCCTGGAAGGAGACGAGCAGCCCCGCGAGTATGTCTTCGACTACAAAGATGTCCGCTCCGCCGAAGAGGTGATAGTCATCGGAGGCGGCCCTGCCGGCACTTTCGCTTCTCTGAAGCTGCTTGAGAAGGGGCTTAAGCCTGTCATCCTCGAGCGTGGCAAGGATGTCCACAGCCGCAAGGTGGATATTTCTGCGATAGTGCGCGAGGGAGTCGTCAATGCCGATTCAAACTATTGTTTCGGAGAGGGTGGGGCAGGTACTTTTTCAGACGGCAAGCTTTACACCCGCTCGTCGAAGAGAGGGGATATCCAGGAGGTGCTGCGCCAGCTGGTGGCTTTCGGCGCCCAGGAGTCCATCCTGACCGACGCTCATCCGCACATCGGCAGCGACGTGCTTCCGAGGGTGATGGAAAGCATCCGCAACTGCATCACTGCCCACGGAGGGGAGTATCATTTCGGCTCCAGGGTGGTTGACCTGACGCCGCCCGCATCAAAATCCGGCAAGTGGAAGGTGCTTTGCGCCGACGGCTGCAGCTACAGCGCTTCGAATGTGATTCTTGCTACCGGCCATTCGGCCAGGGATATATATGAGCTCTTCGCTTCGAAGGGCTGGGAACTGCAGGCAAAGGGCTTCGCTCTCGGAGTGAGGGTTGAGCATCCGCAGCATCTCATCGATGAGATCCAGTATCACAGACGCTGGCAGCCCGGGTATCCTCACGCCGAATACGCTCTCGTGGAGCAGGTGGCCGGCCGTGGCGTGTTCTCGTTCTGTATGTGTCCCGGCGGCGTGCTGGTGCCTGCGACGACCGAAAGCGACGCGGTCGTGCTGAACGGTATGTCTCCTTCGACCCGTTCCGGCAAGAAGGCCAACGCCGGCATAGTCTGCTCGGTGGAACCTGAGGATGTCGCGGGCTTCGACAAGTACGGCCCGCTGGCCCTGCTGGAGTTCCAGAAGTCGGTGGAGCGGAGGATGTTCGCCAATTCTGACAGTTTCCGTGCTCCGGCCCAGCGCCTGACTGATTTCTGCCGCGGCAAGGCTTCATCGTCGCTGCCTGCCTGCTCTTATGCTCCGGGGACTGATTCCGCTATGTTGACCGAACTGCTGCCGGATTTCGTAGCAGCAAGGCTGCGCAGGGCTTTCCCTGCCTTCGACCGCAAGATGCACGGCTTCTATACTCAGGAAGCGCTTGTGCTCGGCGTCGAGTCGCGCACCTCTTCGCCGGTACGTATCCCGCGCGACGATAATTCTCTGTGCCACATAGCCCTTGAGGGCCTGTATCCGTGCGGCGAGGGCGCCGGCTATGCAGGTGGCATAGTATCCAGCGCCCTCGACGGGATAGCGGTGGCAAATGCCATCGCTTCTAAATAGACTATTTACAGTCGCAACCTTCTCCGCACTCTCCGTCACTGCAACTGCCGCCGCAAGATTCGCAGCTGCCTGAGCACGATTTGTTGCGCTCTCCGAAGAGACCGTTCTTGAGCTCTTCTTCAGTGGCGTCGCGCACGAGTTCCACCTTGCCGGTGAAATGGAGGTCCTTGCCTGCCATAGGGTGGTTGAAGTCCATTTTGACTGTGTCGGCTCCGATTGAGATGACTGTGCCGTGGATGACTCCCTGGGCGCTCATCATAGGGATGGACCTGCCGGGCTTCACGTATTCTTCCTGGAATACGCCGTCTACTTCGAAGGCGCTCTTGGGAAGGTCGATGATTGCGGCGGGGTTCACCAGACCGTAGCCCTGCTCGGCAGTGAGCATAAATTCGAAATTGTCACCGACTTCCTTGCCGGCGATGTTCTCTTCGAACTTGGGAAGGAGATATCCCATACCGTGGATGAACTGCAGGGGTTTTTCGGCTGTCGCGCTGTCGGCTATTTCTCCGTCGACCTTGAGCTGATAGCTGAGGTGGACTACTTTCTTGTCTTCAATTTTCATTATTGTATCGTTATTGTTTGTCTGGGTTTATGTCCGGCAAATATATAACTTTGTAATTATGCAGGCAAATGAGATACAGAAGGTTCTTGACTTCTGCCTTGAGGCGGGAGCCAGTGACGCAAGGATAATCCACACCATGAGCGACCAGACGGCGGTTTCGCTCTACAATATGGATATCGACAAGATTCACAATTCCAGTGATTGCTCCGTCTTCCTCCAGCTGTTCGTCGACGGCCGATACGGCACCTTTTCGACCAATATGCTGGATGAGGCGAGCCTGCGGCCGTTCATAGCCAATGCGGTGCGGCTGACAAGGCTGCTGGAGAAGGACGAATGCCGTCATCTGGCGCCCAAGGAACTGTGCTTTAGCGGCGGCGGGGACCTGAAGCTTCTGGATCCGGCCGCGGCTGCCGTCAGTGCCGAGCAGGGCAAGGCAGCGGCCCTTCAGATGGCAGAGTTCCTCTGCGGCAAGATCGGCGACGGGCCGATGCAGACTTGCGAGACTGAGTTCGGCAGCTCCGTGGAGCAGGAAATTCTGGCCGACACTGCCGGTTTCTGCCAGAGCCGCGAGGCTTCGTTTTTCACCCTTTCTGCCGGTTGTTCGTTTATCGACAGGGACGGCAGCCGCCCCCAGAGCTGGTGGCCTGACGCCAATGTCTTTTTCTCGAAGCTGGATGCGGCACGCTGCGCGCAGATTGCCTATGACCGTGGTGTCGAAAGGCTGGGGGCGAGGCGCATCAATGCCGGCAAGTATAATGTGGTCGTAGAGAACGGTTCCGCGGCGAAGTTCGTCTCTCCGCTTTTGTCAGCACTCAGCGGCTCAGCCCTGCAGCAGAACAATTCGTTCCTGCTCGGCTCCCTCGGCCGCAAGCTGTTCCCGGAAAGCCTGACCATCGTCGACAATCCTCACAAGCCGTCGACCTTCGGGGCCCGCTTTTATGACGGGGAAGGTCTGGCCACCAAGCGTTGCAATGTGATTGACGAGGGTGTAGTGAGTATGTACTTCCTGACCAGCTACTATGCCGATAAACTGAGTATGGCACCGACGGTCGATTCTGTTTCTGTGGTGGAGATGGTTCCGGACGCAGGTGGCCTGGATGCCCAGATGGCGGCTCTTGGCAAGGGAGTGCTCATCACCGGCTTCAACGGCGGCAACCACAATCCCATCACCGGCGATTTCTCATACGGCATCGAGGGCTTCTGGTTCGAGAACGGGCATAAGGCGTTCCCCATCCACGAGATGAATGTCACCGGCAACTATCTCGACCTGTGGAACCGCCTGGCCGCCGTCGGCGACGACCCCCTGACCCTCTTCTCGATGCAGCTCCCGAGCCTCAGCTTCGAAGGCATCTCCCTGACGTAGATTGTTTTATTAATTCAGTTTTTATTTATACCTTTGAACTCAGAAACAGTGTTCTGCGGAGTAGCAGTGCCATTCCGCTCGCCCGTAAGGGTCTCGCCAGTGTCTGTCGTATTGTCGGGGACACTGTTTTTCTTTTTATAAGCGGTTAATAGCCATTTCTTTGGAACATTGTCCCATGTCAATCGTACAGATGCTTTATAGCATTTGCTTTCAAGGTTGACTCTATTATCAGAAGATGGCTCTATTACTGTCATATCATTGATGATTCCCTGCAGATCACCAATTACTTCAGGATGATATTTGATGATTTTTGAAAGACCATACCCATCACTTTTTTGAGTTCCAGCTTCTCCCCATATAAGGTCTATCTGTCCAATAACAGGATGAGAGAGTGCGGAGATGGCTTCGCCTCCCTGTTCAAGAGAAAGACAAGCTATTGCTTCTTTTGTCTTTCCCTCAAACTGGCGAAATATTCGGCCAAATGCCCCAATTTCTTCACTAGTCCATGCGTCTTTGTTCACCGCAAACCTACTTTAATGCAATAATAGCGGTAAACAAGCGTATTATCCGTCGATTAAACGTTTATATACGTTTAATATCTTTTGACATTTTTCAAAAATGTAGCACCCGGAAGAACTCGCCCATAAGCGGGAAAGCAAGGCCTTCGGGAAGGTCCGTACGCTGAAGCACACTCCAACACTCCCATCGCCGCTTCGTCATCGCTACGCGATAACTCGCATTCGACGGGCCCTCCCCCTGATCTCTTCGTGGTGGAGATGTTGCTACGAGGCAGGGCTGCCTTCGGCCTCGAGCTTTATGTTCTCAGTCCCGATGATACTCCACAAATAGGTCTGCGGGCAAGGTGGGATAAATAAGCGCACACCTTGCCAGGCCTAAAAAAGCAAATAACTTATTATTAGCGTTATAAGAAAAAACAGCGGGCAAGGTATGTCGCATTTTAGCACACCTTGCCCATATCTTATAACTGGCAGGACTGATGCTACGATGTCTGCAGTGCGAGCGGCTTGTAGGGCACGAGTTCGCCTTGGCGGCGAACTTCGCTAATCCGCTTGATCACCCTCGCGCCAGTGCTCTCTACTCCTCTGCCCTTAAATCTATGGCTTATGAAAGCGATAGTCGATGGATTCCAGGCTTTGAATGGGGGGATAGCCGGGTAATTGTTGGTAAAACAGCGGAGGACAAAAAAAAGACTGGCAGTTTGCGCCAGTCTTTCATATCTCAGATAGATAATAGTCTTGTTATTTCTGATTCCTCTTACCGTAGCGGTTGTAGAATTTATCTACGCGACCGGCTGTGTCGACGAGTTTCATCTTACCGGTGTAGAACGGGTGTGAGGTGTTAGAGATCTCGACCTTTACAACGGGGTACTCAACACCGTCGATCTCGATGGTCTCTTTGGTATTGGCGCATGAGCGGGTCAGGAA
>JAGCZI010000028.1 GCA_017960085.1 Bacteroidales bacterium | reverse complement strand
GTAGGGAGCCGCTGGCAATACACGTATCTCGTCCGTCTTCCTTCAAGAACTTCAGCAGCGTCAGGAGATGGGGATAAGCCTGAATCTCATCCAGAAAGATGATCGTATCATCCTTCGTTCCCTTTAATTTTTCTCCGGCAACCGTGCTAAGCCGGAAATAGAATTCCTCTTTGGTCGTTGCCGCCTCGAAGAGTCTGGGGCCGTTCTTATCCTCTGCGAAGTTGATCTCCACATAATTCTGGAAGAGAGAAGTGGCTACGTCGCGTATGATGTAAGACTTCCCGATCTGACGGGCCCCGTCGATGACCAGGATCTTGCTGTTCCTACTGGCAAGATGCTTATGGATACAGGAGCGAATCTTTCTTTTTAGCATAGAATCACATCGTTTACATAGCAAAGGTACGCTTTTCCATGAAAAATCAAACACAAAAAGGACGCTTTTCCAAAGAATTTGAGGTCTAAAAAGGACGCTTTTCCAAGTCTCGAGACGACTTGGGGGCTCCGAGAACATAGGTGAATTAATATTGCTCCATTGCTAAATATCTGGACAGGAACACATTATATACGGAATACGAAGTTCGGTCTTCCTCGGTTGTGGCTAGAACAAGTTCTTTGTCAATAAGGGCTTTTATATTCCTTAACGCCGTTGGTCCTGAGGTGATGCCATATTTTGATAGGAATGCAGAAGACGTTATCTGCAAAACGCTGTCTTCCTTTGCAATCGCGCTGAGCATCTTCCATTGAGCACGTGTAATCAGCCGTCGGATTTCCCTGAATCTCTCCCGCTCGCCGTCAAGAATTGCCTGTATGGCCTTAAGCACGATATCCCTATCGACTTTGCTATCGGATAGTGAGAATACTTCATTGCAAAGACGTTGTGTGTAATATGTGTGTACCCGGGTCCATTCCAGGATATAGTCAATAGATTCGTTGTCGATGCTTTTTCCGGCTGATTCGAACTTCTCCCGAATAAATGCGCCATAAACCTTCACGGGCAGTTTCGTCAGATAGCAAAAGGATGTGCTCTCGTAAAAAGGCTTCTTGGCGTTGGTGAACATATCGGTCATCGTGTGCTTCTTGCTACCACAGTAGATGAATCGGACATTGTGCAGATGCTGGATATGTTTCCTAAGGATTGCCTCCATGTTAATACCTTCGTATTCCCGTATTTGCTGGAACTCGTCAATGGCAAAGACAATCATCTGCGGATAGCTCTCGAGATAACCCAGAACATCTTTTAATGTGTTTTGTTGTTGATTCTCATCGGCAAAAGAAAAAGAGACTTGAGGCGAACCAGTCATTGGGTCTAACCCAAGTAATGGCCTGACACTTTTTAAGGACTTGAAGAAGGCGGATATCCGATGCTGTTTCTTTAGTTTGGATACAACCGCATCAGAAAGGGCCTTTATGAATTCTTCTAGGGAGAGCGTGTCACTGATATCTGCATAGATGGTTTCATAAGGTAGTTGTCGTTCTTTTATCTCTTCAAACACGCGGAATATTAATCCGGTCTTACCCAACCTGCGAGGTGAGATAAGTGTGGTATTGCGCCCGTTTGTGATATTGCGGAGGATTTCTTCCGACTCTTTTTCCCGGTCGCAAAAGTACTTCTTTGATTTGAAGGGTTCCAGTATAAAAGGATTTTCAAGCATAGGTCTCTTGTTTTTGTAAATATAATTAACATAATGTTAATAACAAAATGTTTTCGCAAAAACCACGGTTAAATCGGGAATCTGCACGTCTTGCCCGACCTGATCGGGCATCTCTAACAGGGTGATTAGAAAAGAGATTCCCGGTCAAGCCGGGAATGACGGATAAAGCTAAATTCCAATTTATCGCCATCCAGAATGCGCCCGGCGGTGTATTCAAAGAATGAACGGAAAATGCGACCAATAATCTACCTATTCGAGTTGGTCCACAATACTGTGGAATGGCAGGGAAAGAATATGGTGTAAAATAGACTTGACAAATTGGAAAATTGTTTTTACTTTTGTGTCGGTAAAACAAATAATAAACGCCAATGCCTTATGAAAACACGCAATTATCTTCTCCCATACACCTATAAGAAAGTCGGCATGTGGATGTTTCTTCCTTTCGCTGCAATCTGCCTTTGTCTCCTTCTGGATATGAAACTTCCAAGCGTCCAGATTCCCTGGATTGCCATAGGAGATGATGTTTTCTATCAGGGAACTGCAGACCTCCTTACAGAAGTCGGAATGATGGGGCTTTTGATATCCCTTTGTTTCATTGCCCTTTCCCGTGAGAAAGATGAAGATGAGATGACCGCCCTTATCCGGATGCAGTCGTTCGTCTGGAGCCTGTGGTTCACATCGGCCATTCTGGCTTTCGGAATACTTTTCATTATGGGGATGGATTTCTTGAGCTTTACGCTTGTTGCACTCTATCTTTACTACCTCGTTTATATCCTTAAGTTCAATTTCACAATGAGAGCTATCAGGAGGGGCAGCAAATGAAGAATACCGTAAAAGTGGAGCGTGCAATCAAAGATATCACCCAGCAGGAGCTGGCATCGGCCGTGGGTGTGAGCCGACAGACCATCAATTCCATCGAAGCCGGAGGATACGTCCCTTCTGCGGTTCTGGCGCTCAAGATTGCCCGTTATTTCGGTAAGCCCGCCGAGGCTATTTTCACTCTTGAAGAAAATGATTGATGATGGAAGACTATATCCTTAGAGAAATTGACCGCATTGGCGAGATGCTGCTGATGATTGCCCGGAAGCTGGGCTTGTTGGACAGCGACACTCCGCATTATTCCCTGACCGATGTCAAGGAGGAGTTCGACAAGGCAGAATGCCCCGTTGATTTAGATTCGCTTCTGCAGCGGGACAACCCGGTCTGGTATCTTGTGGAAGAGTGCAAACTCTCCGACCTGGGGCTGGAGACGATGATTGACATCATCTTCCATTCAGACCTGGACGATGCGAAAAAACAGGCCCTGCTGAGCGACGCTCTAACATATCTGGACGGAAAAGGGAATTTCTCTTTTCGGTTGCATTCGTTGAGCTGCAACTAAATTCCTGTTTATCGCTTACCTGTTCTCCCAAATGTGACCAAATTTGGTGAAAACAAATGGACACAAAAAAAACACGCTGCATACAGCGTGTTTTTTTCGTGCCTCGGGCGGGACTCGAACCCGCACGGACATTACTGCCCAAGGGATTTTAAGTCCCTCGTGTCTACCATTCCACCACCAAGGCGTCTGTGGGGACAAAGGTAGTAAAAAAAAGTGACTGGCGGGATGGCCAGTCACCTTTTATATATAATTGGTAGATGATTACTGGATGTATCTGAGCATCTGCATATTCTGAGATGCCTCAGGAAGACCGTAAGCTCTCTGGAGGTTAGAAGCGGCTGCGTTCCTGTCGCCGAGGAGCATATAGCAGGCACCGAGGTTGTTGAATACTTCCTTGCTGTCGCCGGCTTTCTGCAGGTAGCTGATAGCCTGCCTGTACTGACCGTCTGCAACTGCAGCCTTGGCTGCGAGGTTGTTCAGAGCTGCGCTTTCAGGATAGTACTTGAGACCCTTCTCGATAACAGCCTTGTCAATCTTGTCGTTTGCAGTTGCAAGAGCTACATATTCAGACTCCTGAACCTGCTCAGGGAACTGGTTGTAGATTGAACGGACTGCAGCCTCATCGTAGTTGACGAGTTTGTAAGAAACGTTGCAGTCAGCGAAACGTGAACGAGGATATACAGTATTGAAGATGTCTTTGTAAGCGCTCAGCTGTTTGAGAGCGGCTTCCCTTGCATCAAGGTTAGAGAATGACCTCTCAGCCCATTTCTTGAGAGCAGCGTCGTTGCTTGCAGCAACATATTCCTCAACGCCTTCCCAGTACTCACCCTTACCGGCTACATTGTATACAGACTCAGGGAAGCTGTACCTTGAAGAAACGATCTCCTTCATAGTAGCGGCACGGCGCTCAGAAAGTTTCTGGTTGTAAGCAACAGTAGCTTCAGGAGAAGCCCAACCGTTGATGGTGATATCGGTAACTTCGAAGTTCGGAGAGTCGAGGGTTCTGAGGAGTGACAGAGCCTGTGAGTTCTCGAGATAGTCGTCAACTTCTTTGGTAACGTTTACAGGATAGTACAGTTTGGTAGCAAGACGTTTAACGGGGCCGTCGTTAGAAGCAGCCACATCAGCCCAGGCGGGAACGAGGTCCTTGACATCGAGTTTGGCAATGTTCTTCGGGCCGGCGAGACGGACGAGGCATTCCTCGCTCTTGTATTCCTGGGTAGTGATGGTCATCACAGTCCTCGGAGAAGTCCAGTCTTTAGCCTTCAGAGTGTAGTTTGATTTGATTACGAGGGGTTCGTCAGCCTTGGCGTTGAACCAGCGTACGTTGTTGGTAACATCGTCGCATCTTGCCTCGAGCCAGGGAGTACGGGCGTTGCCGTTGGCGGGGCTGATTACAAGGCACTCGATGAGCTGCTTGTATTCACCCTCAGCAAGGGCTGTTGTCAGGACAACGGCCTTGTTGCCCCTGAGGCCGATGATGTTCTGGATGTCAGGGTCGATGGTAACGGTGTAAGCCACATCGATCTGGTCTCCGTTAAGTTCTGCCTTGGTTACATCAATTGTGCCGACATTGCTGTAGATCTTAGTCTGAGCATTGGCAGCTACGCCGATAAACATCAGCGAAGCGATAAGAAATCCTTTGAACAAAGTTTTCATAGAGTAGATATTTGATTATAACATTCGTCAGTTGGTGTATAGTAACGTCCAAAGGTATGAAAAATTTATTTATAAATAAAAAACTATTTCAAAATCACTATCTTTACGGCTGAAAAAACACACAGAAATGCACGAAATACAAAAAATCGGCGTTCTTACTTCCGGCGGTGACTCACCCGGAATGAATGCAGCCATCAGGGCTGTCGTCCGTACAGCCATTTTTTATAAAATAGATGTTGTAGGTATCCAGGAAGGCTACAAAGGCATTCTCAAGAAGAAGTTTGTGCCGATGCAGTCCCAGTCCGTATCGAAAATCATCAACCGCGGCGGTACGATTCTCCAGACCTCCCGCTGCCCGGAATTCAAGGATAAAGAAGTGCGCAAGACTGCATATGAAAATCTTGTCAACGCAGGCATCGACGCCCTCGTAGTCATCGGCGGCGACGGTTCATTCCGCGGAGCGATGGCCCTCGGCGGTGACTTCGACATCCCCATCGTAGGAATTCCGGCCACCATAGACAATGATATATATGGTACCGACTACACCATCGGCTTCGATACCGCCATCAATACCGCAATGGAAGCTATCGACAAGATCCGTGACACCGCGCAGAGCCACAACCTTGTGTTCTTCGTCGAAGTAATGGGTCGCGACGCAGGCTTCATCGGACTCAACACCGGTATCGCAACCGGCGCCGAGGTGACTCTGGTGCCTGAAATAATGACCGACATCGACAGTCTCTGCAAATACCTCGTGGTCGAGCGCCGCAAAAACAAGACTTCCGGCATCATCATCGTTTCCGAAGGCGGCAAGATGGGCAGCGCCGAAGAAGTGGCCGCCCAGGTTAAACAGCATATTCCTGACTACAGCACCCGCGTGACTACTCTCGGTCACATCCAGCGCGGAGGCAGCCCCACCTGCAGCGACCGCGTGCTTGCAAGTATGCTCGGCTATGAGGCTGTCGGAGCCTTGCTCGACAACCGCAAGGGCGTAATGGTAGGAATCCACAAGGGAGAAGTGACTTTCACCCCCTTCGAGGAGGCGTGCAGCCGCCACAACCAGGTCAACCGCGACCTCTATGAGGTCACCAAGATCCTGAGCGTCTGATTACAGGCCTGCTTTGAACAGAAACTGGAACGTATGGCTTCCCGGCATTTCCGGGGAGCCATTGTTGTATGCATAGCGGACGCCGGCGGACAGTCCCACGCCAATGTGCAGGAGGTTGATGTCGAGCATCAGGTCGGTGCCCACGCTGTAGAACTCTTTCCTGCCGCCGCTGTACTGCCAGCTGGCAGCATAGTCGAAGAACGGTATGGCCTGAAGCCTGCGGAAATACAGCATCCCGCCCAGGCAGCTGAAGTCGCCGAGATAGACGGGCAGCGCATAATCCAGCCCGCCCTTGACGTAATTGCGGCTGTTGAACTGCGCGGCATCCACTTTCACGAAACCTCTGGGCAGTTCGATGAGGCTTTTGGTGGGGAATACAGCCTCACCCCTTTTCCAATCCTGATTGACAAGGTCCAATGAAACGGATATGCCATGTGTGGTGGCGAAGCCGGGCAGGAATGCTGACAGCGACAGTCCGGTCTGGGAGGTGGACAGTCTGGCAGGGCCGTCGAAGGCCGCCGGAGCAATATGGCTGACCGCAGCTCCCACGCCCCAGCGGGGATAGATTGCCGCATGGGCTATGTCCGTCTCGATTGCGCCGGCCAGGCCGAACTGGAAATAGTTGGCGGTGCCGCTGCGTTTGCCGATGTAGTCTACCGCCCGGTTGTTGTTGAGATGCAGGCTCAGTGCCGGAAGCACTGTCGCATTCATCCCAAGCATCCTGTATTGCAAGGGCTGATAGATGTTCAGCGCAATGTCGAAATAAGGCTTGCTGCCGTCAATAAAGCGGAAGTCGTTGACTACATTGCCCTCCTTGTCGAGGTGATGTGCATATTCCATCCTCTCGGACGTGTTGACTTCGGCAGCCAGCGACACTCTCGGTATCCCGCCGCGGAAGTCTATGGACGCGTGGCCTCCGTGCATCCACTTGGTGGAGTGCAGGCTCTTTCCATAAGAATATCCGACCTTTGCCGACACTGTGCCAAGCTTGTTCTGCGACATGGCCATCACACCGAGCGAAGCTTTGGTCTTCCCGCTGAGACTGCTGGCCTTCGTCTCGACATATAAAGGCGCCCAGCTGTGGACCGTGAACAT
>JAGCZI010000196.1 GCA_017960085.1 Bacteroidales bacterium | reverse complement strand
TTTCGGGTTCTCGTAGGGGAAGAAACCCACGAACGAGCCCTGGTGCTTCCTGCGGCCGGCGCGGTCGACATATCCGCCGCTGGGCAGCGATACCCTGGCGGTGCCGGTCTTGCCTGCGACAGCCACCTTGCAGTCCTTCATCGCCGTGCGGGCAGTACCGTTCTTGCCGATGACCACACCCCTCAGGGCAGCCTTCACCGTATCGGCCGTGGCCTGGGAGCAGATCCTGCCGATGGTCTCGACGCCGTACTCTTTCACTATGCGGCCGTTCTGCTGGAGGTTCTTGAAGATATGGGGCTTTACCATCACTCCGCCGTTGGCGATGGCGTTATAGTAAGTGATGATGTGCAGGGGGGTGAGCTCCACGGCGTATCCCATTCCGATCTGCGGGAGGTCGGAGGGGCTCCAGAGCTTGTCTTCAGGGGTCCTGACGGTAGCCTTTCCCATTCCAGGGATATCGAAGTCATAGTTGTATGTCACCTTGCGCTCGTTGACCACCTTGTCCACGAACTCCTGAGGCCTGCTGCCGTAGTATTCCGCGGCAATGCGGCGGAACACGTTGTTCGAAGAGATTTCCAGGCCCTTGCGCACGGTGATGGTGGAGTAGTTGCGAAGATATGTGTCCTCGAAAGTGCGGTTGGCCCTGTCATAATGCCAGAGCACGTCGGCGCGCTGCTCGGTGTCGAGGGTTATTAGCCCGTCTTCGAGAGCTGTGGTCAGGGTGACTGCCTTGAAAACGGAGCCCGGCTCGCCGGTGCGTCCGATGGCGTAGTTGTAAGTCTCGGAGAACTGGCCGTCGGGCCTCTTCTCCATATTTACCATTGCCTTTATCTCGCCGGTGGCAACTTCCATCACTATTGCGCACCCGGCCTCAAGGTCGCTCTCTCCGGCGATCTTGCGCAGCAGCGCCTTCTCGGCTATGTCCTGTATGTTCACGTCCAGGGTTACCTGCACGTCCAGACCGTCCTGCGGCGGAATCTCTGTCTCCTCGACGTCGGGTATCCATTCGTTATGCTCGATAAGGCGCATAGGACGGCTGCCGTCCTTGCCCCTGAGCACAGAGTCGAGGGCTGCCTCGACGCCGACCTTCGGCTTGTCGCGGTTGCTCTTGAGGTGGCCCAGAGTGCGGAAAGCCAGGGTGCCGTAGGGATATTCCCTGTGGTCCACCTTGTCGACCTTGAATCCTCCGTAGCGCTGCCCCTTGTTGAGGATGGGATACTGGCTGATCTCCATCATCGTCGCATAGTCGACCGGGTGCTGAAGCAGCTTGTGGTAGCGTCTCTGGGTGCGGCAGGTCTTGAAAAGGTTCATATAGTCCGCCTTGGTGCGTTCGTGGAACCTTGTCGCGAGGGCCTCGGCCAGGGCCTCGATGTTGTTGTCGTACAAGGTGTCATTCGGCACGGAGAAGTCCATACCGATGTCGTATTCGGGGGTGGAGAAGGCCAGATACCTTCCGTCTGCGGCAAGGATGCTGCCGCGCATAGCCTCGGTGGCGTCCACCCTGGTGACTTTGATGTGGTATTTGTTGTCGCGCACGCTCTTGTCGAAGAACTGCAGCTGCACCATCCTTCCCACAGCGACCAGCGCTATGAGGAAGAACAGGATGTACACGAGGCTTATTCTGACAATGTTATTGCGCATCTTTCACCAATATCCTTTTCGGCGGGTCCTCGGGAGCTTTGAGGTCCCTGACCCCGTTCTGCAGAAGGAGGTCCTCCACCTTGCTCTTCTGGTTGAGGCCGGTGAGGGTCAGCTCTTTCTGGTAATATTCAATCTTCAGGGTCTCGATTTCCTTCTCGTTGTCCCTGATAACAGTCATCTTGTCTTCCACCATAAGCCCCCAGATGATGTAGAGGATGATGAGGAAGAAAATATAGATGATGAAAGGAAGCTTCTTGTCGATACCCTTCTTGGTGATAATGTCACCGCTGACGACATCGATGATGTATGACAATATGGCTTTCGCTTTCGGCATCCGTCAGACTCTGGTTTTTATGGCAACCCTCAGCTTGGCGCTGCGGGCGCGGGTGTTCTGTGATATCTCTTCTTCCGAGGGGATGACGGGCTTGCGTACTGCTTTCTCCAGAATGCCTGCGGCGACCTCGTCCCGGATGGCGTTCTTTACGATGCGGTCCTCCAGGGAGTGGTAGGTGATGACGGCAAGGATGCCCCCCTCGTTGAGCGACTTGACGGCCATCGGCATAAATTTCTCGAGCGCGGTCATCTCGTCGTTCACTTCAATCCTGAGCGCCTGGTAAATCTTGGCCAGCGCCTTGTGTTCGGAAAACTTGGGCAGTACCGTTTCAATGGCGCTGCCCAGTTCCGAGGTCGTGCGAATGGGGGAGACCTCCCTCTTCCTGCAGACGAGCTCTGCTACGCGTCTGCTCTGCTCCACTTCCCCGTAAACCCGGAATATGCGTTCCAGGTCTTCGCAACTATAACTATTCAATACACGTTTTGCGTCTTTTTCAGCCTTCGGGTTCATCCTCATATCGAGGTCTGAATCGAACCTGAATGAAAAGCCCCGTTCTTCGGTGTCGAACTGGTGGGATGACACCCCGAGGTCGGCAAGGATTCCGTCCACGCCGTCATAGCCCTCGTATCTGATGTAATTGTGGATGAAGCGGAAATTGCCGTGCACCGCAGTCACCCTTTTGTCATCTGGAACGTTGGCGAGCGCGTCGCTGTCCCTGTCAATGACTATCAGGCGGCCGTCCCTGCCGAGCTGCGACAGAATCGCCGCGCTGTGCCCGCCTCCGCCGAAAGTGGCATCCACATATACACCGGCAGGATTTATACGGAGGGCTGATACACTCTCTCGTAAAAGAACCGGTGTATGATAGACGGACATAAGACTGCCTCCCTGATTCTAACCGAGGATCTTCTGGGCCAGATCGACGAATTCGTTCTCAGATATCTTTCCGGCCTCGTTCTTTTCTTTGGCCCAAATCTCAATCTTGAAATCTTTTCCCGCGAAAACCACTTCCTTCTGGATTCCGACGGAATCGAGGAGCTCCTTCGGGATAGTGATGCGCCCGTACTGCTCGTCCGGGACGACGAGGGCGCGGTCCCTCATATATGCTCTCCAGAAGCGGTCGTGCTCTTTGTTGAACAGATTCAAGCGGCTTCTGACCTCTTGAGAGTCGCGTTCCCACTCGGAATACGCGAACATCTCAAGACAATCAGCAAACAGGCTCTTTTTCACGACGAACCCCTGTTTGAGGGTGTCGGCGCAAAGCTCCTTGAAGGCAGAGGGGAAAACCAACCTCCCTCTGTCGTCCACTTTCGCCTTGTATTCGCCGATGAAACTAGCCATAAACAATATTATGAGTAATGTGTAATGCAAAAGTAGATAAAAATTTTACATTTCTTTCCACAGTATTACATTTTTTTACACAATTTTATCAACAAATCTTATCTTTGTTGATATGAAAAAGATAGCACTGCTCCTAACTGTCTTGCTGGCTGCCGCCTGCGGCCCCAAAGACACCTCATCAGAAACAGTCACAACCCTCCCTTCGTCCATCGAAGACGACCATACTTACCTGTACGGAATTCCGGTCGATATGTACTCTACCGAAGAGGGGACTATAGGTAAGGGCGAAGTCTTTTCCACAATCCTCGACCGTTACGGAGTGCCCCAGCAGAAAGCCTACCAGCTGGCCGACGCCTCGAAAGACGCCTTCGACGTGCGTAACCTCCAGATCGGACGCGGCTATCACGCCTACTTCGACTCGACAGGAGCCCTGGCTTACCTCGTATATGAAGCTACCGACCGCAAGAGCGTAGTCTTTTCAGTTCAGGAGCCTCTCGGAGCGACAGTCCTCGAGAAGGACCTGGACATCACCACCCGCTACACCGAAGTCGAGATACAGAACTCCCTCTGGGCAGACACCCAGAACGCCGGGGCTTCGCCGCTGCTGGCCCTCAAGCTGTCCGACATCTACGCCTGGACCATCAACTTCTTCGGCCTGCAGAAAGGCGACTGGTTCAAGGCAGTCTATGACGAATACGGGGTCGACGGCAAGTTCCTGGATATAGGCAATGTCTATTATGTGGCCTTCAACCACGCAGGCAAGGTCTATGAATCGTATTACTACGACGACGGCAGCGAAGGCGGCGACAAGTACTGGAACGAGAACGGAGAGAGCCTCCGC
>JAGCZI010000195.1 GCA_017960085.1 Bacteroidales bacterium | reverse complement strand
CTCCAGCCGCATCATCGGCGTGAGAGATACCTGGACTTTCATATCGTTGTATTCTGACAGCAGGGCGGGGATGTCCAGACCTGCCGGACAGCCTTTGCAGCAATAGCGGCAGCCGGTGCAGGGGACTGAATCCTTCAGGCCCTCAGCGATTTCGGCCAGGACGGCGCGCTCTCGCTCCGACAACGGGTCGGGACGCTCGAAAGTCGCCGTATTCTCCTTCATCTGTTCAAGGGCTGACATACCGCTCAGCACGACTGAGACGCCGGGGATGTCGTGGAGCCAGTGGAGGGCCCAGGAAGAATCGCTCCTGGACGGGTCCAGCTCCTGCAGCCGGGCGTGGGCCTCGGGGTTGAGGTGCGACAGCTTGCCGCCGCGCAGCGGCTCCATCACGACGATCGGAAGGCCGTGGTCGCGGATGATCTCGCATTTGCGCCGGGCATCCTGCAGGGTCCAGTCGAGATAATTGAGCTGGATCTGCACGAACTCCACGACCTGGCCGTAAGGCCCGTCCAGGATGGACTGCAGATGCTTGGGGTGCTGTGGCAGGATAAGCCCAGATGACGGATGCGCCCTTTCTCGCGCTGCTCTACGAAATATTCGAGTATGCCCCAGCGGGGATCCATATAGTCGGCGATGCTGTTCTCGCAGATATTGTGATATAGATAGAAGTCGAAATAGTCAACTCCGCACCTGCGAAGCTGGCACTCGAAAACTCCGGCGGGGTCGAACACGTCGTAATGCTGGTGTCCCGGGAACTTGTCGGCAAGATGCCACTTTTCGCGGGGGTGGCGGGCCAGAGCCGCACCCAGCACCTGCTCGGAATATCCGTCGTGGTAGGGGAAAGCAGTATCGAAATAATTGACTCCCTGAGCGATGGCCTCATCGACCATTGCGAAGACAGTGTCGCGGTCAATGCCCCCGTCCGGAAGCGTCGGCAGCCTCATCGCTCCGAATCCGAGCGCTGACAGCCTTGTGTCTTGGATAGAATTGTAGAACATACACGCAAAGATACCTAATCTAGATAATCTTTGCTATGGCGTTGATGTAGGCGCCGGCAGCTGCGGTGACGATGTCCGGGTCGGCGGCGTAGCCATAGTAGAACTGGCCGTTGTTCTCCACCTGGATGTGGACGATGCCGTTGTCTTCGGTGCCGCGGGTGATGGACTGCACCAGCATCTCCTCGAGGTTGATGCGGCGGTGGACAAGGGTGCGGATAGCAGTGAAGGCGGCGTCGACAGGGCCTTTGCCGCTGCTGGTAGCGCTGCACTTCTCACCGTCGATGATGAGGCCTACGGTAGCCATCGGAATGGAGTTCTTGCCGCAGACCACCTGCAGGTAGTCGAGCTTTATCTTCTGGACAATATCCTCCTGGTTGATGCCGGAGATGGTGTAGAGGTCTGCGTCCTCGATCTCTTTCTTGCGGTCGGCAAGGTCGAGGAATTTCTTGTAGGCTTCGGCGAGCTCTTCGGTGCCCAGCACGATGCCCAGACGGCGGAGGTGGTGGTCAAGAGCCGCACGGCCGCTGCGGGCTGTCAGGGTGATGGTGGAATCGTTGATGCCGATGTCCTGAGGGTCGATGATCTCGTAGCTTTCGCGGTTCTTCAGCACTCCGTCCTGATGGATGCCGGATGAGTGGGCGAAGGCGTTGCGGCCCACGATGGCCTTGTTCGGCTGAACGGGCATACGCATCAGGGACGATACCTGATGAGAGATCTTGGTTATGTTCTTTGTGAGAATGTCAGTGTAGACAGGGAACTCCTTGCGGCTGCGGATGGCCATTACGACCTCCTCGAGGGCGGTGTTGCCTGCACGCTCTCCGACGCCGTTGACGGTGACTTCCACCTGGCGGGCTCCGTTCATCACTCCGGCCAGGGTGTTGGCCGTAGCCATACCGAGGTCGTTGTGGCAGTGGGTCGAGATGATGGCCTTGTCGATATTGGGCACGTTGTTCACCAGGTACGCGATCTTGGCGCCGTACTCGGCGGGGAAGCAGTAGCCTGTGGTGTCGGGGATATTGACTACGGTGGCACCGGCGGCTATGACGGCCTCGACGACGCGGGCGAGGAACTCATTGTCGGTGCGGCCTGCATCCTCGGCGTAGAACTCTACGTCGTCGACGAACCTGCGGGCATATTTGACGCAGGCGATGGCCCTCTCGAGGATGTCCTCGCGGGTGGAGTTGAATTTGTATTTGATATGGTAATCAGAAGTTCCGATGCCGGTGTGGATGCGCTTGAGCTCGGCGAAATGCAGGGCCTGCGCGGCAGCGTCGATGTCCTTCTCGACGGCCCTGGACAGGGCGCAGATGCGGGAAGAAGTGACGACCTTGGAGATTTCGACTACGCTTTTGAAGTCGCCGGGGCTGGAAATGGGGAAGCCGCACTCGATGATGTCGACTCCCAGGGATTCAAGCAACTTTGCAAGCTCTATCTTTTCAATGGTGTTAAGCTGGCATCCGGGGACCTGCTCACCGTCACGGAGAGTAGTGTCGAAAATGTATAATTTGTCGTTCATGGGAGCAAAGGTATGGAATATTGCCAATAATCTAATAAAATTTTGTGAAATATGCAAAAAGAGTTTTACCTTTGTGACCAGAACCGTTAAGCAAGGATTCACAATGCAGACCGCCATCATTAACAGCATCCGACTCGTCCTCACCCTAGACCTGCTGGTGCTGGTCGTGAGCGCCTTGTAAGCAAGAATCCACAACGGAATTATAATATGCAGTTTCACTTGTTGGATTCTTTCCAGTAAGTGAATTTTTTTTTATAAAATGAAACTAAGAAGTTCTGTAACTTTTGAAGGAGCTAAGATGGCTGGAGCCAGAGGCCTTTGGAGGGCCAACGGAATGGACGACCGCTTCGTCGGCAAGCCCATCATCGCGGTAGTCAACTCCTTCACCCAGTTCGTTCCGGGCCATATGCATCTCCACGAGATCGGCCAGATTGTAAAGAAGAAAATCGAATCTCTCGGCTGCTTTGCCGCTGAGTTCAACACAATAGCCATCGACGACGGCATAGCGATGGGCCACGGCGGAATGCTCTATTCCCTCCCGTCACGAGAGATAATAGCCGACAGCGTAGAGTATATGTGCAACGCGCATTGTGCTGACGCGATGATATGTATCTCCAACTGCGACAAGATAACGCCGGGTATGATGATGGCCGCAATGAGGCTGAACATTCCGGCGGTTTTTGTATCCGGAGGCCCTATGGAAGCCGGTAATGTCGACGGCAAGGACTGCGACCTGATAGACCTGATGGTGAAAGGCGGAGACCCCGCAACGCCGGCTGACCAGCTGCTGCGCTTTGAACAGTCAGCCTGCCCGACCTGCGGCTGCTGCTCTGGAATGTTCACCGCCAACTCGATGAACAGCCTCACCGAGGCCCTTGGAGTGGCTCCTGTCGGCAACGGAAGCATCCTGTCGACCCACAAGTGCCGCCGCGAACTCTTCGAAAAGGGTGCGGAACTGATCGTAAAACTCGCAAACGATTACTATTTCAAAGATGACGAAAGCGTGCTTCCGCGCGCCATCGCAAATAAAGCTGCCTTCGAGAACGCAATGTCCCTCGACATCGCGATGGGCGGCTCCACCAACACCGTGCTCCACCTTCTGGCGATAGCCCACGAGGCCGGAGTCGACTTCACGATGGCCGACATCGACCGTCTGTCACGCAATGTGCCGGTGCTCTGCAAGGTGTCTCCGAGCTACCACTACCACGTGCAGGACGTGAACCGTGCCGGCGGCATTATGGCAATCCTCGGCGAGCTTGCCAAGGGCGGCCTTCTGCATACCGACGTGAAGAGGGTTGATTATCCTTCGCTGGCCGCAGCCATCGCCGACAATGACGTCAATGCGGCGGCAGGGCAGAATACCGCCGCTTTCGTTACGGCTCATCCCAATACAGCCAAATATCTTGCTGCACCGCTCGGACAACGTACCGGAGTCCTCGGCGGCTGTGACAATTACTATAAGGAATTTGATCTCGACCGCAAGGCCGGCTGCATCCGCAGCATAGACAATGCATATATGAAGGACGGCGGCCTGGCAGTGCTCTACGGCAACATCGCTCAGGACGGCTCCATCGTCAAGACTGCCGGCGTCGACGAGAAGATATTCAAGTTCACGGGTCCTGCAGTGGTCTTCGAAAGTCAGGAAGACGCAGTAGACGGCATCCTCGGCGGCAAGGTGAAGAAGGGTGATGTTGTAGTGATCCGCTACGAAGGCCCCAAAGGCGGCCCCGGAATGCAGGAGATGCTCTATCCGACATCGTTCCTGAAGAGTATGCACCTCGGAGCCGAGTGCGCCCTGATCACCGACGGACGCTTCTCCGGCGGCACCAGCGGCCTGTCGATAGGCCACGTATCTCCCGAGGCAGCGAATGAAGGCGCGATAGCCCTCGTCCGCGACGGTGATATGATAGCCATCGATATCCCGGCAAGGAGCATAAACGTGTGCGTCAGCGACGAGGAACTCGCCGCCCGCCGCGCAGCAATCAAGGAATACAAACCCGCCCACCGCGACCGCAAGGTCAGCAAGGCCCTCCAGGCTTATTCTATGCTTGCAGGTTCAGCCGATAAAGGCGGCGTACGAATGAT
>JAGCZI010000194.1 GCA_017960085.1 Bacteroidales bacterium | reverse complement strand
TTTTTTGACGCATATTGACTTTTATTTATAAGTATATCTTAACTTTACTGCATATATTTCAGTATGAAAAAGATAATACTTGCGTTATTGCTGTCCCTCCCGACGGTTCTGTGGGCACAGGGATCGCTCAGCATTCGTCTCGACGGAGGCGCTTCGTGGATTCAAGGCGGTGGCATCGAAGGAACCAGCGCCAAAGCGATAACGGCTACCCAGCCTCAGGTCGGCGCGGGTCTTTCCTTCAACTTCAACCCCACCTACCGTCTGGGGCTCGACTATTTCTATACCCGGATGCTGCGGGAACAAACCAATGCCAGCCTGCTGCCACAACCTGACGGCGGTGTGAAGGGCGACGTCTATCGCGACTTCAAGACCAACTTCCACGGCGTCGGGCTGACCGGAGAGCTGAACCTGCTGGGGCTCAGAGGCGAAGAAAAGCCCCTGTCTCTCTATGTGGGAACCGGAGTCGCCTGCCTGTTTGCAGGGGGCAACAGCTACACCATCGGCGTGAGCAACACTTTCAAACCCGACAAAACCGGCAACACGGTCCACGTGACGGGCCGCAACGAAAGCCACCGGTATGTCGTACCCTGTATCCCGGCCACTCTGTCGCTGGAATACGTAATTCTCCCTCAGGTAGCGCTGCGCCTCAGCGGCGGCTACCGTTTTGTACTGGCAGGCAAGCAGGAACTCTCGCCGAAAGGCCAGGCCTATGCCACCGTGGGACTTTGCTTCCAACTGATGAATTAAAAATATAAACCTATGAAAGAGACCAAGGACAGAGGCATTCGGCGCAGCAGAGTGCTGGCATTCTTGCTTCTGGCTCCACTGGCGTTCTCCTCGTGCGAGAACCGGCATCCGGATATGGATATTATGCTGGAGACTGATTTCAGCGAAATCATCGCGGCCATCAACAACACAAACAAGTCGCTCTCCGACAAATTGGCGCTGATTGAAGCGTCGCTGCAACAGGGACTGGCCGACAACCTGGCCGCAATGGACCAGATACGTCAGGCCGTAGCCTCGCTGAGCGGCTCCATTGAGGAAAAACTGGCGGCCGTCGAAGCAGCGGTGAAAGCCCAGACTACAAGCCTTGAGACGAAACTCGCGCTGGTAGAAGCTGCTGTCAGCAACGGCTTTGCCGACAGCCAGGCGCAACAAGAACTACTGCAGCAGGCCATCGCTTCGCTGAGCGGTTCGGCGGAAGAGAGAATCGCCCTGATCGAAGCAGCTGTCAAATCCCAGGCATCGAGCCTTGAAACGAAGATTGGCCTGATTGAAGCAGCAGTGACGGAAGGCTTTGCCGACAGCGCCGCAGCCCAGACCTTGATGCTGGAAGCGATCGCTTCGATTGACGGCACTCTCGACGAAAAGCTCTCGGCCATCGAAGCCGCCATCAGCAATCAGACAACGGCCCTTTCGGCCCGGATGGCATTGATTGAAACGGCAGTCAAGGAAGGATTTGCCGCTGATTCCACGCAACGGTCACTGATTCAGACAGCAGTCAATTCTCTCGGCGGGACTGTGGACAATAAACTGGCCGCCATCAGATCGGCCCTGGCCAGCCAGACCACTAGCCTGGATGCGAAAATGGCACTGATCGATGCGGCTGTGACTGCAATCGGACAGATCGGAACCGAAACGAAAGTAACACTGATCCAACAGGCGCTATCCTCTCTGAGCGGCACAGTCGACCAGAAGCTGTCGGACATCTCATCGGCACTGGATAACCAGTCGACGAGTCTGTCGACGAAGATCTCCCTCATCGAGACGGCCTTCACAACCGGCTTTGCCGATGGGCAGACAGCCATCGGCCTTCTGCAGACCGCGCTGGGTGCGCTGAAGAAGCAGGTGGAAGATATGGATGATGCGCTCTCTACCGACATAAGCGGTTTGATAACCGATCTTGGCGCCCTCTCGACAACACTCAGCACGGGACAGATCGCCCAGGCCCTGGCACAGATCCTCGCCGCCGTGCAAGGCCAGACCGACTACAGCCAGGCCCTGGCTGATATCAAGAAAACCCTCGAAGACCTGAAAAAGGAAGTCGACAACTTCTCCCTGGCCTATCTGGGCGTTGCTTCATACACCGTCGGCAAAGGTCAGACCATCGAAATCCCGCTTAGCGTCAATCCCTCGAACAAAACACTCGAACAGGGAAAAATGCAGCTCAAGATTATGGAGAGCAAGCAATTCTTCCCTAACAATTCCGGGACGGAAGCGGATCACTTCACCCTCACCTCCCTTGTGGCGGACCCTTCTGCCGAAGGACAGTATATCGCCACTCTGACGGCGACCTCGACCACATCCATCTGGGATGAATCCACACTGGCCTTCGTATATGACTATGGCACGGATGAGCAGCCGAAGTATTTCACTACGAATTCATTCCAGGCCGTGATGATGCCCAATCTCGATTTCGGAATCTACCGCTGGAACTATCCCTATGCTTCGTTCCAGGCCATAGATACGTTTTATAACTCGAAGCAAGAGCCATATCTCAATGATACCCTGGGTGTCGTCTATTATGCGCTCGACTCGGTAATATTTCGTATGAAGAGCGGCTTGGAGACCCGTTCCTACACGGCATCCAATATCGCCTCCGCCAGTTTTACTCCGCTCGATGCCAATATGGCGCCTGTGAAATGCATCCTCGACAATGACAAGCATTTCGTACGTTTCTATCCCGATACGACGGGCAGCAAGAAATGGCGGGATTTCCGGACTGCCACCGGCATCAAGCAGGAGGAAGTCTCAGGTATCCTGTCGCTGACCGACAACTGGAACGTGACGTCCACGTTCGGCGTCAATATGGCCTGGTTCAACACCTATAGCCTGAATCTGGATATCGATGTCAGCATCAATGACCCTAGTCTTGTCAAGGGAAATCATCCGTACTATCCCTACGATTTGACGGACAAGTTCAGGGAGATAGGGTTGGACGATGAACGTCTGCCCGAGCGCTATGCGTTCGTATACAGCACGATTCCCCTGACAAGCGCGAAAGACCCGGGGTGTGAGCAGTTGGGATTGGAGTGGAAGGGACTTAAACGGGAGGCGAATCTGGTCTTCAGCAAGAAGGGTGACCAACTTGCCGCCGGCCAGAAATACCGGGTTCGCGGCCGCATCCGGCTCAATGTGAAACCCAGCGACAACACACCTTCCTTCGCTCCGACGCAAGTGCTGCTGGACTACTGTATCACGCTGAACATAACCGACTAGACCTATGAAACACATTCGAAACAGGTGGTTCCTCGTCTGGGCGGTATCCATGGCGCTGGTTGCTTGCAAGAACGACGTCTCGCCGATCAGAATCGCATTGCAGTCGGACTACCGGGGCGTTCTCGAGGCCATCAGCCAGTCGGGCCAGCCGCTGGCCGACAAGGTGGCACTGATCGAGGCGTCGCAGCGCGACGGCCTGGCTGACAACCAGACGGCGGTCAAAATGCTACAGCAGGCCGTTGCTTCTATGAGCGGCACGCTGGAAGAGAAACTGGACGCCATCTCTGCGGCGGTCAAGTCCCAGACATCGAGTCTGGAAACGAAACTGGCGCTCATCGAGGCAGCCGTGAACAGCGGCTTTGCCGACACCCAGGCGCAGCTGGCTCTGCTGCAGCAGGCCATTTCTTCGCTGGCCGGGGCGCTCGGTGAGAAACTCGCAACGATTGAATCGGCGGTGAAGGCGCAGGAAATGAGCTTCTCGACAAAACTCAACCTCATTGAAGCAGCAGTCCTGGAAGGCTTTGCAGACGGCGCCGCTGCACAGGCGCTGATTATGGAAGCAATCGACTCGCTCGAGGGTACAGTGGACGAGAAACAGACCGCCATCGAAACCGCCATCGGAGATACATCCACGGCTCTTTCGGCCAAAATGGCCTTGATAGAAACGGCCGTAAAGGGAGGTTTTACAGAAGCGTCGGCCCGGCAGGCATTGATCAAGAAGGCTCTTGATTCGCTGGGTGGCCCGCTCGAAGATAAACTGGCCGCCATCGCATTGGCTGTCAACAGCCAGACGACTAGCCTGGAAACGAAACTGGGCCTCATCGAAACAGCAATGGAGAACCTTGAGGATAGTATGAAGAATTCGGAGATCGATCTGGTCTTGCAGGCAATCTCTTCCCTTGGTGGAACGCTGGATACGAAACTGGCCGCCATCAAAACAGCGGTCAACAGCCAGACGACTAGCCTGGAAACGAAACTGGCCCTCATCGAAACAGCCCTCACCAATGGTTTTACCGACGAGATGACGGCCCTGGGCCTGGTGCAAACGGCGCTCGATGCTCTTAAGAAACAACTGGGCGATGCGGATGACGGACTCTCGAAAGCTATCGACGACGTTTCGACAGCCCTCGGCGCCCTGGAGACAAATATTAACGTGGACTTATCCACAGCCATTTCGGACATATACACCGCCATTCAGGGACTGCCGGACTACGGTACGGCAATGGCCGCAATCCAGCAAGCGCTCACCGAACTGGAACAAACAATTGTCCCGTTCCGCCTGAAGTATGTAGGTGAACCGACACTCACGACTGCAGCCGGCGGTTTATGGAAAGCCGAAATCCAGGTCGATCCGGCGAATACGGTCATCGACGAAGCGATGCTGAAGCTGGACATTCTTTCGAGGAAGCAGTTCTTCCCGACCTGGGGCAATAATGCCCAGGGCGATGCATCGTCCATCCTGTATACCCTCTCGTTGACTGCCGATCCTTCGGTCGAAGGAAAGTATACCGTCAACATATCCTGCCAATGCCCTTATGTTGTATGGGACGAGGCTACAGTGGCTCTTTCTGCTGCATATGTAAACTCGCAGAAAACGAAATATATCACCACGGAACCTTTTGATCTTGTGATGATGCCTAAAGCCTTGAAGGGCATCAGATTCTGGCAGTATCCTGCAGGCCAGTACATAATAGTACACAAAAAGAAAGGAATCGGCGTATTCAATAACATCTATGCTTCGCTCGACAGCGGGGAATTCGAGACGCAAGACGGGTCGGATACCCGTACCTATACGGCCGCATTCATTGATTCTGTGCAGTTCTTTCCGTTAAACGACCAGATGGCACCTGCTTTCAGCAATTTGGATAAGGACAAAAGGATGATTGTCTTCACACCGGATTCGGCTGGCGTCACCTTTCCCAAGCTCTGGCCAGGCAAGAGTCAGTCCGACGGCAGGAATTTGTGGCAGAATTACTTGGATTCCAGCGGTGTCAGGCACGAGAGTCTGAGTGGGTATCTGGTCCTGACAGACCACTGGAATGTCAAGGATACGATCAAACCTTACGAGATCGCTTGGTACAATGCAAATATGTTCCCTGAAAGTGCCATTGTCGGGGTTAACGATATCCAGGGCGACAATACGGCGGTTGTCGATATCAGAAGCCTGCTCTCTAAACTGGGTTTGCGGAGAGAGTGGCTGGAGGGCCGTTTTATTCTGCAGGAACAATATGGAGACCTTGAGGGCCCTTATTTTAAGATGTCGGCCCAGCTGCTGCCGGAAACGCTGAAATTGGCCGTGAAGTTCCAGGCAGATCCTGAGCCCGAAACAATGTTCAGCTTGACAGCCCATTACGACCTGTGGATCTTCCCCTCTGGGACCGATCCTCAGTTCAAGGTACTGGCGTTATCCTTCTCGTATAGTTTGGTAGTAACGATTGTGAACTGACATTCCTATGAAAGACATGAAAAAGACAAGCATATCCGCCCTCTTGCTTACCGGCATTATCCTGCTGGTCCCGTGTGGCTGCGAGAACGGGCAGGATGATCTTCGCATAACTCTTGGATCAGATTACAGCGAAGTCCTTTCGACGATCAAGCAGTCGAGCCGCACCCTGTCTGAGCAGATGTCGCACATCGATTCCCTGCTGCGCCAGGGGCTTGCGGACAACCAGTCGGCAATTGAACAGATCCGGCAGGCACTGGAGGCATTGGGCGGCTCGCTGGACGAGAAACTGGCGGCCGTCGAGGCGGCCGTGAAGGCAGGAACGATGAGCCTGGAAACCAAACTGGGCCTTATCGACGCAGCCGTTGAAAGTGGTTTTGCCGACGACCGCGCACGCCAGGAGTTGTTGCAGCAGGCAATTGCCTCGCTGGACGGCTCGCTGGACGAAAAGCTGGCGGCCATCGAAGAAGCTGTGAAAACCGGAACCACCAGCCTGGAGACCAAGTTGGGCCTTATTGACGCAGCTGTTGAAAATGGTTTTGCCGACAATGCTGCGGCGCAGGCTCTGGCCATTGATGCCTTATCTTCGCTGGGCGGCACGCTGGACGAGAGGCTGGCAGCCATCGAGACAGCTATGGACAATCAGGCAACGGCCCTGTCGACCAAAGTTGCATTGGCGGAAGCCGCCGTCGCGGGTGGTTTTGCCGACAACCGGAAGCAGTTGGAACTGCTGCATAAGGCCGTTTCTTCGCTGAACGGCTCGTTGGCACAGAAACTGGATGCCGTCCGGTCTGCCATCACCAGCCGGACCTCGGGCCTGGAGACGAAACTGGCGTTGATCGAGGTTGCCTTGGATGATATCTCAACGGATGAAACCCATCTGAAAGATGAACTGGACTTGATCGAGCTGGCTATTACCACACTGGATGGCACGATGGCTACAAAACTGACTGCCTTAAAGGCAGCTGTAACGAGTCCGGCAACCAGTTTGGAGACCAAACTCGCAACCATCGAAACTGCCTTGAGCAACGGTTTCATAGATGATCAGACTGCCCTGGGCCTGGTCCAGACGGCGCTCGATAACTTGAAGACACAACTGGGCGATATGAAAGACGGCCTCTCGAATGTAATCGACAATGTATCGACTGCCATCGGCACCCTGTCGACAAATGTAAGTGTGGATCTGCCCACAGTCCTTTCGGGCATTCTCACCGCCATTCAGGGGCTGCCCGACTACAGCGCTATCCTGACTGCCATCCAGACAATTTTGGATAACTTCCTGAGTTGATTCGAAAAATAATATTCGTTTTTCCATTCTTGTATTTGGAAAAATCAGTACCTGACATTGCAATCTTGAATTTTTGGCTGCTTATTGCTTTGTAATTTCCACCAAAAATTCAAGCTATGATCCAATTTCTTTTCATTGCAGCATCGCTGCTTACTGCAGTCCTTGCTGTTCTCTGCGTCTACCTGTTCCGACGCACACGCAATCACAAAGAGCCTGAGGCCCAGGCCCCTGTCAAACCCTATCTTAGTCCCGACCTGGTTGCGGACGCAGACATCGACGGGGCTGTCAACACCATTTGTGACAATCATCAGGTCATCTGCGACAGACTGATGGAGTATCTCGAGAAAGAAAAACCCTATCTCAAACCCAATGTCAAGATCGTGGATATCGCGGACGACTTGCAAACCAACAAGGCCTACCTGTCGCGCATCATCAATTCTTATTTCAAGAAGAATTTCAGCCAGTTCATAAACTGGTACCGGGTGCGCGACGCAATGGACTCTTTCGTCAAGGAGCCGGACATCGACATTACGACTATGGCCGGCAGGTCAGGATTCCAATCAATGACAACCTTCAATACCGCCTTTACAAGGTATACCGGTATGACGCCTGGCGAATGGTGCAAGAAATACAAGAATGAGATGAGAAATGAAATGGTTAATGCGGGCAAAAAGACGAGAAAAGCGGAGAAATGACAAGTATCGCGAACTTATGGCTCAGGCCGATGAGATAATCTGCCGGAAGAAGCTGTACCTGGACCGCAATTTCACCAAGGAGGACCTTGCCGTGCAGCTGGGCACGAACAGGACCTACCTGGGCGCTGCTATGTCGTTCTGCAGGCGGGGCAAGTGGTGCGACTACATCAATTCCTTCAGATTGAAATGTTTTATGGAGGAAGTCTGTCTCAAGGACACCAGACACGTCCGCGTGTCGGAACTTGCCGAACGCTGCGGATTCGGTTCCTACCACGCACTCAACGATTCCATCAAGAAAAAATACGGAATCACGGCTGCTGCCTACAAGAAAAACTTGTCGACATCCTTGAGGGCCGAAGGCAGGGCGAACACCGCCACCCTGTCGTAGGCATTGATCTGAGTCGAGCCGACTGCTATCATCGATTCGCTTCCGCGGATTACTCCGCCGATGATTGCACCTTCAGGGAAATTGACGTCCTTGAGAGGTTTCTTTGTAATGGGGCTGCCGGGGTTGGCAAGGTACTCGAGTATTTCGGCGTTAGAGCCGGACAGGCACTTGATGGTGCGCACTTTATTGCTGAGCGTGAAGCGGAATATGCGCCCGGCAGTGATGAGTTTCTTGTTGACCACGGCATCCACTCCCATCTCCTCTGCCAGACGGATGTATTCGAGGTTCTCCACCTCGGCTATGGTCTTCATAACGCCCAGTCTCTTGGCTGAGGCGCAGGCGAGTATGTTCGCTTCGGAATTCGGAGTCAGAGCAAGAAATGCGTCATAGTCCTGGATATTCTCGTCGCTGAAGAAATTGCCGGTCCTGGTGCTGTTGTGGATGACCAGAGTCTTGTTCAGCTTTGCAGACAGCTCCTTGCAGCGGGCTTTGTCGCTCTCGATTATCATCACCTCGTCGGTGAAATTCTCAGCCTTCTCGGCTACCATCTCGGATATCCGGCCTCCGCCAAGGATGGCAAGGCGCTTGATACGGAAATCCACCTTTCCGGCAATGCCTCTGGCAAGGTCGATATTTTCCTTCTTCGTGACTACGAACACCTGGTCGTGGAGACGGAAGCGTGTCTCTCCGTTGGGGATGATGGTCTGGTCGCCTCTTGAGACTGCCACAATCCTGAAGGGAGGGTAGTCTTTGTCGGTCACATATTCGAGGATGGTCTTGTCGATAAGGGGAGCGTACTCCTCCAGTCTGAAGACTATAAGCTGCAGCTTGCCGTGGGCGAATTCGGCGAATTCCGATGTTTCAGCCTGCTTGATGAGCTCGAGGATTTCGGTGGCCGCAATTTTCTCGGGATAGAACAGCAGGTCTATTCCGAGATCCGTGAAGAGCAGTTTGTTCTCATGGCTCAGGTATTCGGCATTGTTGATGCGGGCAGTCACCTTGGCGGCCCCCATCTGCTTGGCCAGCAAAGCCGACACTATGTTCACATACTGGTCGGAGTCTGGGAAGACGGACACGAAAAGGTCCGCAGTCTTGGCTCCCGCCCTTTCAAGGGTATCGATGGATGTGGGATTGCCAAGGATGGTCACGACATCGGCCTCGTCGCTGATCGCGGTAAGGCGGTCAGGGTCGCTGTCTATTATGGTCAGGTTGTGGTTCTCGCCCGCCAGCATCTTAGCCAGATGGCAGCCCACTTCTCCGGCTCCTGCAATTGTGATGTTCATAGCCTATTTGCCTATAAGGGTCAGGAATTCAGCCCTGGTCTTTTCTGATTTCAAGAATATGCCGGTGAATGCGGAAGTCGTGGTTACGGAATGCTGCTTCTGGACACCGCGGATCTGCATACACATATGCGCAGCCTCGATCACCACAGCCACTCCGAGCGGATTAAGGGTCTGCTGTATGCAATCCCTTATCTGCACGGTCAGGCGCTCCTGCACCTGCAGCCGGCGTGCGAAAGTCTCCACCACGCGAGCGACCTTGCTCAGGCCGGTGATATATCCGTTGGGGATGTATGCCACGTGGCATTTGCCGTAGAACGGAAGCATATGGTGCTCGCAGATGGAGTAAAGCTCGATGTCCTTCACCACCACCATCTGCTTGTACTCCTCCTTGAAGAGGGCGGAGCGCAGGATTTCGGCAGGGTCTTCGTCATAACCTTTGGTGAGGAACTGCATAGACTTGGCAACCCTGACCGGGGTCTTGAGCAGGCCTTCGCGGTCGGGGTCCTCTCCCAGCAGCCTGAGTATCTCAGAGTAATGCTCTGCGAGCTTCTCAGTCACTTCGGGATCGTACTCTTCTATTTTTTTGTATGTCATATCATTGCGAAATTACTAAAATTTTCCGATTGTCTGAACAATTAGCTATTTTAGTATTCAGCAAGCATAAACGACATGGGCATTTATACAAAGACAGGAGACAGGGGCACGACCAGCCTCGCAGACGGCTCGAGAGTCAGCAAGTCCAGCGCCAGAGTGATGGCCTACGGCGACATCGACGAACTCATCAGCCACCTCGGCGTCCTTCGCAGCAAGGTTTCCGGCGAGATTCCGCTGCGCAGGATCCAGGAAAACCTCATGAACGTCTCGGCGCACCTTGCGACCGAAAAGTTCTGCCCCAAGCTCAAGGCTCTGGACGATGCGGAAGTGACTTTCCTCGAGAGCGAAATAGACCGCATGACCGCTCAGCTGCCTGTCCAGAAAACCTTCCTTCTCCCTGCCGGGCCGTTCGAGGCTGCCGAGTGCCACGTCGCCCGCACCGTGTGCCGGCGCTGCGAAAGGAGCGTCGTTGCCATCGGCGAGCTGAGGGAAGTCGACCACCAGGCCCAGATATACCTCAACAGGCTTTCCGACTACCTTTTCGTATTGGCCAGATTCCTTTGTGTTTCAGAAGGTTGCGAAGAAGACAAATGGCTGCCGTAACATTTTTTATTTTTTTTATTGTGTATTATAGAATTTCATATATTTTTGCAGCCCTTTTTTAAAACACAATATCTAAATATCATAAAGAAATGTATTGGACACTTGAACTTGCTTCAAAACTTGAAGATGCACCGTGGCCTGCCACCAAAGACGAATTGATCGATTACGCCACCCGCTCAGGAGCCCCGCTTGAAGTAATCGAGAATCTCTCAGACCTCGAAGATGACGGCGAAGTCTACGACTCTATCGAAGACATCTGGCCCGACTACCCGACCAAAGACGATTTCTTTTTTAACGAGGAGGAATATTAAGCCTTTTAACTAACTTAAATACAGTTAATTAAATAAGTTTAGCGGCAGGGCTTCCAGGCCCTGCCGTTTTGTTTTCAGAGAAGCAGTATGCTATTATTAGTTCTACCAGATATATGCTCTGCGATCTTCGGGAAGGTAGAGTTTGTGGTCGCGGTTGACGTTGTACAGATCATACCATAAATCCGTATTCATTACCACACCGTTGACCCTGAGGCGGGCGTGAGAATGGAAGTCGGTTTTCTTCAGAATTTCGAATTTATCATTGCCGTATTGCACGCACCAGACGTGGGCATAGGCTTCGTAGAACTTGCGGAGTTGTTCGTTACGGTTTTCTCCCTTGAAGCCCTGGGCGTCCAGCCGGGCCTGATAGGCATCCAGGACGGTCAGGAAGCCTCCCAGGTCAGCTATGTTCTCTGTTTGGGTGCGGTCGCCGTCGCAGAATGTAAGCGGTTCGCGCACGGGGTCAAGTTCAAGGTTGCTATAAGTGCGGATCAGGTTCTCCTTGCGATCCTGGAAAGCCATCAAGTCAGCTACGGTCCACCAATTAAAGCTTTTGCCGTATTTATCGTACTTCGAGCCTTCGGTGTCAAAGGCATGGGTGAATTCGTGGCCGATCAGAACAAATGCGGCGTAGTAGCAGGCTTCGCTCACGCCTTCTTCCGGCATGATGGGCGGGAGCAGCATGGAGGGATAGATAGTGACGCAGTTGTAGTTGGCATGATAGGCAGCATTGACCAGTGTCAGGTCCATCGTGATGATTTCATTGTTGCTGCCCAGACCCTGTGTCGTCAGCAGGTAGGAGAAGTTGTCATCTGTGCCCAAAAGCGCCCTGAGCAGTCGGGCGTTGCCGGCTTTTAAACGATGACAGGCTTCAGCAAGGCTCTTGCAGTCGGCAAGGGCCGGGCAGCAGTCAACGTGCCAGGTGTCCGGGAATGCGACATTGAGCTTGATGTTGTCAAGCTTGTCAATTGCGTTCTGCCTGGTGGTTGCACTCAGCCAGTCGACAGCCCCTAAACGCTCACGCAATGCGGCCTGCACTTCTTTGGTGATGCCCAGATACTTGTCCTTCAGGCTTTGAGGGATGAATTTCTGCTGCAGGTGGTAGGAAAGAAGATATGAAAGTTCCACTCTGGCATCAGCTTTAAGCGACTCCACTGTTTTCTGAAGCAGAGGGGACTTTGTAGCGTTGTAGGCCGCGAGTCCGGACTCATCGGCAAGGGCTTCATAATAGCCCCAGGCCTCTTGCATTTTCTGGTACAAGTCATCTATGGAATACTGGTTTTGGAGCTCTTCCCACATAGTCTGTATCTCGGCGGTCGATACAACCAGGGAAGGATCGATACCCATCCCTTCCACAACGGTAGCCAGCATCGATTTGTTGTCGCCTTTTGTCCCGATGGGGGCAAAATCCTGCATTTCGCTGGCTTCCGGGATGACGAAATCCGGAATGGGCGGGAAAATCGAACACATGAATTTGCTCTTTTCCCAAATGAACACGATTGAGATACCCAACACGTTCACACCGTCCATATACATCTTTCCGATGGTGCGGTATGCGTCTTCCAGACTTTGAGGTTTGGTGTATTTGGCTTTTTGAGCATCTATATACGCGTGGGCTTGCTCCGGTGTCCCATGGACATGGTCCATCAGGTAAAAGAATCGCCCAATGTCGGGCACTTCTGCTTTCAGCTGCTCCACACGGGCTGCCATGGCGCCTTCGCCTTCATACATTCCGCCGATTACCTTTGCGGGGTCTGAGGGGACCGGGTGCGCAGCAAGCCAGGTGCCGTTGCAGTAATCGAAGAAACTGTCACCGGGGTCGACCGAGTTATCCTTACATGCCGTATAACTATCTGGGAAAGGGTAAGGGTCCGTGGCGGAAACAGGGATGTCTTTTTGACAAGCAAACAGTGCGGACACCGCAAATAAAACAACTGCCACTTTAAGGGCGGGGCAATTCGAATTAAAGGTATACTTCATTTTGATAATCTGTCATTAACAGACTTAGTCGGTTGGAAAACACAAAGTTATAAAAAAACACATATCTATTGGATTGTCATCCACGCAAAGTACCGTTCTGGTCTTCCCTAATGAACAAAATGCAAAAATATTCTCTTTTGTTGAGTATAGTCAACTAAAAATAATTACATTGCACACCTGCATTGACGAAAGTCGCAATCAACAGGATAAACATATCTAAACGTTCGCACGACATGAATGACAAGAGAAGCTCTTACGAAACACCTCAGACACAAGTCATTGTGGTAAAAACGGACACCAGCATCCTCCAAGACAGTCCTCTTCAGGGAAACATCGATGCCAAACGGGATGACTACGGTGATGCCATACCCGTCGCATGGTAGCCATAAAACGCCCTGAAAGATGAAAATAAGTAGACTTATTGCAGTAATCGGCCTGCTGGCCATTGTTTCCTGCAGCAAGGAGATGGTCGAAGAGCCCGTACAGAGCCCCAAGTTTTACACCCTGTCCATCACTGCCGGCAAGGGCGGAATGGACACCAAGGCGCTGAACCTGGACGGCACCACCCTCCATGCCACCTGGACAGCGGGGGATGAGGTCTCCGTCTATAAAGGAGATAACTTGCTTGGCACCCTCACTGCCAAAAGCAGCGGCCCAAACACCCGGCTGGAGGGCACTGTCACCGGTGATATCCAAGCCGAAGACGTACTCACGCTCAAGTTCATGAGCCCGGACTATACGTCCCAGGACGGCACGCTTACCGGCTTCGACCATAGCATCGACAAAGTTTGTGACTACGCCGTAGCCACCGTGACCGTGAAAGCGATTGACGGCAGTAACAATATCACCATCAAAGAAACCGCCGCCAGCTTCGAGAACCAGCAGGCTATCGTCAAGTTTGTGCTCTATAACAACAAAAGTGCGTCGAAAAAAACCTGCGCTTCGCGCCTGACGGTCAAAGTGGGTTCCGGTGAGCCCTACTTCCTCGTCTATCCGGACGACTTCAGCACCGAATACTACGTGGCCATTCCCGGATTCACAGACCAGACCGTGTACTTGGTTGCACACGAACAGGGCGTGCTGAGAACTTTCGTGAAGTCCGGTGTGAGCTTCGAGAACGGCAAATATTATGTCGTTTCGTTAGAAGTTGTTCCACACACCTTTACAATTGCTGACGGAGAGAGAGTCTATTTCTCACAGGGGAACCTGGTGTACGACGGCAGCAAGTGGTACTTCCACGACAACCAGTACGACCGCGTCCATCCGGAGGG
>JAGCZI010000027.1 GCA_017960085.1 Bacteroidales bacterium | reverse complement strand
AGAGGTTCGTTTCGAGGATGCAAATGTCCATTATCAGGAATATGAATCAAGAATGAACGAAGTCGGTACGGGTTTTGATATGGGGTATTAGTCCAATAAAAAAACCGACATGAAGAAGATTCTGCTCTCAATAGCATTCGCGATATTTACAGTCACTCTTTTTGCACAGTCAGCCAACCTGCCGTTCAAGGCCGGTGAAAAGATAGATGTCACACTCCATTACAAATGGGGGATAAGCGCTGACATCGCCACCCTTTCTTTCAACCTTCAGCAGGTCAATAACGCAGGTTCTCCGAACTATCATATCCTGTTGAACGTCCGCACGAACAGGTTCTTCGATTCCTTCTATAAAGTGAGGGATGTCTACGAGTCCAAGTTCGACAGCAACCTGGACCCTGTGTATGCAATGCGGGATGTGCACGAAGGCAATTTCGCGGCCCGCAACGAATATACCTGGAGCGCCGACAAGAAGACCCTTTACGCCAAGGTGGAAAAGAACACGATGCCGGCCCCCGTGGACACTTCGTTTACGAGCAAGGAGACGATCCGCGACATCATCAATATGATTTACACCATAAGGACACTGGACATCAACTCGCTCAAGGCAGGCAAGCCTACTTCGCTGCTGGTTGCGATGGACCGCAACATTACAAGGGCCACCATCAGTTACCTTCGCAACGAAGTAAAGCAGGTAGACGCCCTTGGCAAATTCAATACAGTCTGCCTCACAATGACGCTTAAAAACGTCAGCCACGTCGAAAAAGAAGAGTCCAAGGTAGTTGTTCCCACCGGAGATGATGTCAAGAATATGATCTACATCTGGCTCTCTGACGACCAGAACCGTCTTCCGCTGTTCATCTCTGTGCCCATTTCGGTCGGCAAGATGGAAATCAGGGCCAACAACATCGAGAATGTCAAATATCCCCTCACAAGCAAAGTGAAATGAAGAAAATAGACAAGATAGAGCACGAGGGGATCATCCGTGAGATAAGCAAGGACTACATCACAGTAGAGTTCGTCAGCAAGAGCGCGTGCGCGGAATGCCACGCCAAGGGCTTCTGCGTCGCAGGAGAGGAAGAGACCCGTTTCGTCGACGTTCCCTACAGCATCAGCACGCTGACCGAAGACTATCAGGTCGGGGAGCGTGTGAACTTGGTAATGAGCCAGTCGCTCGGAGTCAGCGCCGTGTTCATTTCTTATGCAATTCCATTAGTGATTCTTATAATTTTTTTGTTAATTTTGTCTAATACCGGTCTGAACGAATTGATGGTCGGTCTGCTTTCACTCGCGGGTGTGGCGGTCTACTATCTTTTCGTGTTCCTTTTCAGAGACAGGTTAGAAAGGATATTTACCTTTTCAATAGAGAAAATTAACAGATAATGGATTCTACAATCTTGACGACAATTGCCATCCTTACCATCATCGGTATAGTAGTGGCAGTTGTTTTGTATTTTGTGGCCCAGAAGTTCAAGGTAGAGGAGGACGAGAGGATCGACAAGGTGGAGGCGTGCCTTCCCGGAGCGAACTGCGGCGGTTGCGGAAGCGCCGGCTGCCGTGATTTCGCGCAAAGGGTGGTCGCTGCTCCGGAGTTCGGCTCTCTCTTCTGTCCCGTCGGCGGCAACGAAGTAATGCAGAAAGTCGCCCAGGTCCTCGGCCGCGAAGCAGTGGCTCAGAAAAAGATGGTCGCCGTGGTCCGTTGCAACGGCACGTGTGAAAACAGACCTAAGATAAACGATTATGACGGCTATGCTTCCTGCAAGGTGAAGGCCGCTCTCTACAGCGGAGACACCGGCTGCCGCTACGGCTGCCTGGGATGCGGCGACTGTGTCGCAGCCTGCAAGTTCGACGCTATCAGGATGAACCCCGAAACTGGGCTGCCCGAGGTGGATGTCACCAAGTGCACCGGTTGCGGCTCCTGCGCCGCCGCCTGCCCGAGGGGTATAATCGAGCTCCGCACCACAGGACCGAAGGACCGTATGGTAGTTGTGCTCTGCAACAGCAAGGACAAGGGCGCAGTGGCCCGCAAGGCCTGCAAGGCAGCCTGCATCGGCTGTGCGAAGTGCCAGAAAGTCTGCCCGTTCGAAGCCATCAAGGTCGAAAACAACCTCGCTTACATAGACTTCAACGTCTGCAAGCTCTGCACCAAGTGCGTGTCCGAATGCCCTACTGGTGCCATCCACAAGTTCAACTTCCCTGAGAAGCCCGCCGCCCCGGCAGCTGCTCCTGCAGCTCCCGTAGAGAAGGCTGCTCCTGCGGCAGTCAAGGCTGAGGTTAAAGCTAAGGAGGAAACAGTATGATCACATTCAAGATAGGTGGAGTCCATCCCCACGACAACAAGATAGCCAAGACCGCCGCCATCGACCCCCTGGCCCCCCCCGCAAAGGTCGCCATATCTATGGCCCAGCATCTGGGAGCTCCGGCCACGCCCGTCGTGGCCAAGGGTGACAAGGTCCTTGTCGGCCAGGTGATAGGCGAGCCTGCCGGTTTCATTTCAGGCTTTGTCCATTCGTCAGTTTCCGGCACGGTCGCCGCAGTCGAGCCGCGAGCCGACATCGCCGGCAATATGGTTCCTCACGTAGTGATCGATGTCGAAGGTGACGAGTGGGACCCTGCAATCGACCGCAGCGAGACCATCGTGCGGGACATCACTGCCAGCCGCGAGGATATCCTCGCCAGAATAAAGGCTGCCGGCATCGTCGGAATGGGCGGCGCTACCTTCCCGACCCACGTCAAGCTTAACCCTCCCGAGGGCAAGAAGGCTGAGTTCCTCATCATCAACGGTGCCGAGTGCGAGCCTTACGTCACGGCTGACGACCGCCTGATGCGCGAGAAGCCCGACGGCATAGTCATCGGAGCTGCAATAATGGCAAAGGTGCTCGGCGGCTGCAAATGCTACATCTGCATCGAAGAGAACAAGCCCGAGGCCATCAAGGCCGTGCAGGGCGCTTGTTCTCCTTTCCCTGACATCAAGGTGCTTACCCTCAAGAAGAAATATCCGCAGGGCGGCGAGAAACAGCTGATAGACGCCGTCACCGGCCGTCAGGTGCCTTCCGGCGCGCTGCCCATCGACACGGGCTGCGTGGTCCAGAATGTCGCCACAGCTTTTGCGGTATATGAGGCCATCCAGAAAAACAAACCGCTCTTCGAGCGTGCGATGACTGTCACCGGTCAGTGCCTTGACAATCCCCGCAACTTTATGGTGCGGCTCGGCACTCCGCTTTCATACGTGCTTGAAGCTGCCGGCGGAGCTCCCGAAAGTGCCGCCAAGTTCATCAGCGGCGGCCCTATGATGGGCAAGGCCATCGCCAATATCGACGCAACCACTCAGAAGGGCTCTTCGTGCCTGCTGCTTCTCACCGAAGAGCAGACCCGCCGCAAGAGCGAAGGCAACTGCATCCGCTGCGGCAAGTGTACCGATGCTTGCCCGATGGGCCTGGAGCCCTGGCTGCTCAACAAGTTGTCGCGTGCCGGCGGCAGGATGGATGAATTGGAAGAAAACAAGATATTCGACTGCATCGAGTGCGGCTGCTGCCTGTACACCTGCCCGGCCAACATCCCTCTGCTGGATGTTATCCGTGTCAACAAGGCTGAAGTTATGAAAATCATCCGCGGTCGCGCTAAAAAATAGGAGGCAAGAGATATGTCAAAAACAATAGTTTCTCCGGCTCCGCACATCCACAGCGAGTTCTCCACAGTCCGCCTGATGCGTGACGTGCTCATCGCCCTCGCTCCCGCGGTGCTTGTTTCCCTGTATTTCTATGGCTGGAACGCCCTTTTGCTGCTGGTTTGCTGCGTGGCAACCTGTATGGCGTGCCAGTGGTTCATCGAGAAGTTCCTGCTCAAGACCACTGTCACCGTTATGGACCTCAGCTGCGTGGTCACCGGCGTGCTGCTGGCTCTCAACCTTCCGCCCGCAGCTCCGTGGTGGATTGCGGTAGTGGGTTCCATTGTGGCCATTGGCATCGCCAAGATGACCTTCGGCGGTCTCGGACAGAACATCTTCAACCCTGCTCTCGTAGGCCGTGTGTTCCTGCTCATATCATTCCCTGTGGCAATGACCACCTGGACCGCACCTCACAGCTGGTTCTCCAGCGTTGACGCCTTCAGCGGCGCCACTCCGCTGGCCCTCATCAACGAAGGCCTGAAAAGCGGCTCCACAGTCCAGGAGATTCTCGCTGCAAATCCCGGTCTGACACCCGGCCAGATGCTCTTTGCAAGGGCTGGCGGCTCAGCCGGTGAGGCTTCTGCGATCGCATTGCTCTTAGGCTTCGTCTATCTGCTCTGCCGCAAGGTCATCAAGCCGCACATCCCTGTGACTATCTGGCTCACTGTAGCCGTTATGACGGGTATCTTCTCGCTCTGCAACCCCGCCGAGTACACCGGTCCGCTCTTCAACCTGTTCACCGGCGGTCTGATGCTCGGTTCGATATTTATGGCGACAGACTACGTCACTTCGCCTATGACCGACAAGGGTATGATTATCTTCGGCGTCGGTATCGGCGTGCTGACAGTGCTGATACGTTACTTCGGTTCATATCCCGAGGGCGTCTCGTTCGCCATCCTGATAATGAACCTCGCAGTTCCGTTGTTGAACAAATATTGCAAACCGATCCGTTACGGTTATGGAAGGAGGAAATAGAGTATGGCTGTAAAATCATCATTCTTGAATATGGTTCTGGCTCTCGGGTGCATCTGCCTGGTGTGCTCGGCTCTGCTGGGACTTGTCAACCACGTGACTGCCGAGCCTATTGCGGCAGCCAACCTGGCCAAGACCAACAATGCCATCGCGGCGGTCGTGCCGTCCTTCGACAATGTGCCCAGCGAGGACGTTATGACTGTCGAGGTCGACGGCAAGCAGTACACGGTCTATCCGGCAAGCTACGAAGGCAAGGTCGTGGGCTACGCTGTCCAGGTCAAGCCTACGGGCTTCGGAGGAACTATCGATATGCTGGTCGGTTTTGACGCTGCCACAGGCATCATCTACAACACTTCGGTGATTTCCCACTCTGAGACTCCTGGCCTCGGCGCCAAGATCACGGAGACGGGAGCCGGCAGTTTCCGCAGCCAGTTCGACGGTATGGACCCTGCGAAGACTAAATTTATGGTCAGCAAGGACGGTGGCGACATCGATGCCATCACGGCTTCTACCATTACTTCGAGGGCATTCACTTCAGGTGTCGCCGAGGCTTATAAAGTATATCTGACTATCAAAGGTGAGGATGCGACTGACGTCGTCACCGGCGCTTCGAATCAAAACTGGGAGGGACAGCAATGAGTAACCGCTGGAAACTTATAACCAAGGGCTTTGTCAAGGACAACCCTACGTTCGCCCTGGTGCTGGGTATGTGCCCCACTCTGGGTACCACTACTTCCGCCATCAACGGTATGGGTATGGGCGTGGCCACTATGTGTGTGCTCGTGCTCTCCAATATCGTGATTTCGGCGGTGGCCCGTTTCATTCCCGACAAGGTGCGCATCCCGTCGTACATCGTCATAATCTCTGCATTCGTGACGATAGTGCAGCTGCTGATGCAGGCCTATCTGCCTTCTCTTTATGAGACTTTGGGCCTCTTCATCCCGCTGATCGTAGTGAACTGCATAGTGCTCGGCCGTGCAGAGGCCTTCGCCAACAAGAACGGCGTGCTGGACTCTGCCTGCGACGGTCTGGGCATCGGTCTCGGATTTACGCTCTCGCTGACCGTGGTCGGTCTCGTGCGTGAGATTCTCGGCAGCTGCAGCGCTTTCGGCTGGAAGATTATCGCTCCCGACGGAATGCTGCTCTTCGTGCTCGCTCCCGGCGCTTTCATCGTGCTCGGATATCTGATGGTCCTTTTCCGCAAAATGACAACTAAATAGCGTACGCCATGGAATATATACTGATTATCATTTCGGCAGTTTTTGTCAACAACATCCTTCTGTCACAGTTTTTGGGCGTGTGCCCGTTCCTCGGCGTATCCAAGAAGGTCAGCACTGCGCTGGGTATGTCTGCCGCCGTTACGTTCGTGATGGCTCTGGCCACCTGCGTAACATATCTTCTTCAGTACTATGTGCTCGTGCCCCTCGGCATCGAATTCCTGCAGACGGTCTGCTTCATCCTCGTGATTGCCGGCCTCGTCCAGATGGTCGAGATCATCATCAAGAAGATCAGCCCGTCGCTCTATCAGGCCCTCGGCATCTTCCTGCCTCTGATTACCACCAACTGCGCCGTGCTCGGCGTGGCGCTGATGGTCGTGCAGAAGCAGTTCAGCTTCGGAGGTGAGGCTCATATGCTGAACCTCGGCCAGTCGGTTGTCTTCGCCATCGCCAGCGCCATCGGTTTCGGTCTGGCCATCGTGCTTTTCGCCGGCATCCGCGAGCAGCTCGAGATTTCGAACGTGCCCAAGTCGTTCCGAGGCGTTCCCATCGCCCTGATTACCGCCGGCATTATGGCTATGGCGTTTATGGGTTTCAGCGGAATGGTATAGCGAGCGAGTTTTTATCGAACGAAAGAAGGTGGCTCCTGTGGGTCACCTTCTTCTTTTTTATACAACGTTTTTATAGTAAATTGCATCTACATATTATGGCGGCCGTGAGTAGAAAAGCTCTCATCCTTTCCGTCTTTCTGACGGTATTTGCGCTGGTAGCGCTGAGCTCCTGCGACGGGGGCGTTATGTCCGGCCGGCTGGGCGAGATAGAGTCCTACATCGAGAAGCGGCCTGCCGATGCCCTGGAGTCCCTGAAAAGCATCGATGCTTCAGCCTTGGTGAGACGCGCCGACAAAGCCAGGTATGCACTGCTGATGGCGATGGCTCTCGACAAGACGTATGTCGATGCCGACGATTTCAGCGTGCTGCAGCCTGCCATCGACTATTATGAGAAGAACGGCAGCCCCACCGACAGGATGAGGACTGCATATTACGAAGGCCGCATCTATTCCAACCGGGGAGAGATGACATCCGCAATGCGCAGCTGGCTTCGCGCCGTGGATGTAGGCGACAAGTCCGACGATGTGCTCACCAAGGCCAGGACATACTTCGCTATGGGCAATGTCTATTCGCGGCTTTTCCAGTGGGACAAGTATGTCGAAACCTACATCAAGGCTGCCGAACTCTTCGAGGCCGGTGGGGTGGAGAGGTCATATCACCACAGCATCCTGAGGATTGTGTCCGGCTATTCGGCGCTTGGCAACAAGGATGAGGCGAAGTCGTGGCTCGACAAGGCGACTGCTCTCTACGATAAGATGACGGATTCAAATAAAAGCTCCTATTACAGCTCTTATCTGACATATCTGACTACGTTCGGCCTTGTGGATGAGATTCCGGCGGTACTTTCTGCATATATCCGTTCCGGCCTTGACATAGACTGGCTCTCCGTGGCCAACGGATATCTCAATGTCGGGGATTTCAAAGCGGCGAAGGCTGCCATAGACCGCGAGGCTGACTATGCCGGCAATGAAGGACGCACTATCCGCTACTGGGCGGTCCGGTCACAGATTTATGAAGGGCTGGGTGATACCCAGGAGGCTTTCGGAGCATACAAGAATTACATCGCTTTCAACGATGCCTACTCCCACGCCATCCATAACTACGATATGCAGTTTATGGAGCAGAAGCACGAACTGGAGAGCCGCATCCTGAAGTCCGACAAGGGCCGTTGGACAGCCATTGCCATTGCATTGTCGGCGCTTGCGCTGGCGCTGCTCGTGGCACTGCTGCTGAGCCGCAGGATTGCAGCGCAGAAACTCGAGAAGGACAGATACAAACTGCTGCTCGGACAGGCTGAGCTCGAAAAGGAGAGGCTAGAAAAGGCCCTGATGATGCAGCCTGATGAGGTGTCCAAGGCGCTGATAGATGAAAGGCTTGGCGTCCTGAACCAGCTGCTGCTTGCAGATATCATGAAGGACAGCATGATGGAGGTCGAGGCTTCGACGAGGCTTCGGGAATTCTACGACGACAAAGAAGGCTTCATGAATTCCAACCGTATGATTTTCGCAGCCAGCCATCCCGGGTTCATACAGTATCTTGAAGAAAAGGGACTTGATGTCTCTGAAATCAATCATTGCTGCCTTTACGCCATCGGAATGAACGGCAAGGACGTAATAAGCTTCCTCGGCAAAGGCGGATCCTATAATGTGGCCAGCAGAATCCGTAAGAAACTCGGCATAGACAGTAACACCACCAACCTCGACAAATACATAAGAAAACTGATACAGGAAAAGGGCTGAAAAAAGTCCGATATTAAACTTTGCTTTTAGGCGTTCGTTTTATCCCGGCGCAAAGGATTGATAGTCAGAAGTAAAATTATTTCGTCACAGAGGCTATGTTAAACTTGAAGTTTTTAACTTAGTTGCAAAGACAGATCGTTATGAAGAAAATATTACGGATCCTTACAGCTTTCATTGCCGTTTTTGCCGCTGTTGCGGCTTTGGTTTCATGTAGTGGGGGTAATCTCAATACAGATGTTCCTGTTCCTGACGAAAAGATTGAGTTGTTCACAAATCAGAACAATTCCGGCAAGGACGATGACTATGAGCGCAAGTGGCGTCATAACGGCAGCTTCAAGACAGTTACAAAGAGTGCTTCTGCCGTTGACGTTATTCTCAAGGGAGACGAATTGAACATAAAACTCCCCGTAGCCGAGAGTGTTGAGGTAAACCTCTACGACGGCTCAGGCAAACTTGTAGCCTCCGATAGCCACACAGCCATTGAAAAAAGTCGCACTGTTTCATGCAAAGTGCCCGGCATAGGTTCGTATCACCTCGAAATTATCGTGGATGGTGACAGCTACACCGGTGAATTCCTGAAGTAGCATTCTCCCAACCCGATATTTACAGACCAAATGAAGCGGCTCTGGGCTTTTGTTAAACTTTGTCCCCAAAGAATTATAGTTACGGCCATAACTAGCTGTGAATCAGCAAGAAAAAATTTCGTAACATCGATAAGATTAAACTTTTGTGTTTTAGCTTTGTTTTTAGTTAATCCATAAAACAAATGGCCATGAAACATTTTTTTAAGTTTTCAGCAACATTAACGATGTTATTGCTGACAGTAGCATGTAATGAAATCGACAAAATCGGTTTCGAAGCAAATCCTTCTCTTGGACAAATGAAAGCAAATCAGACACAAAGTGTCATCGTTAACCATGCCGAAGCACAGATTATTGCGAACAAGTTCATGCAGTTCGGGGCTGGTAATCCGGGCGTAGCGACTAAGAGTGCAAACTCAAATCGTGTCAGTTCTTCAACGACAGTCAGGGAAGATGGGCATGACCTGATGCATGTTTTCAACTATGAGAACGGCGGTTTTGTCATTGTTAGTGCGACAAGAAACTACTACCCCGTGCTGGCATATTCCGACAAGAATTCTTTCGTGCTAAAGGAAGACATGGGTCCTGTTGATATCTGGCTTGATGAAACCAAAGTCAGCATCAAGAACAGCGGTTCTCTCGATGAAGCGACCAAATCCCAGATTCAGAACCTGTGGGCACGCTATGACGGCACTTACGTTGACCCGACGCAAGAACTTCTCGCTGCACGCCGTCCGCAGACCCGCAGTACAGGCGAAGATGCCTGTTGGGAGAGAATAGAAGAGTTGCAGTCATTGTATGGCAACCAAGGTTGGACATTTTTGCCTCTTTCTCAATTAGAGGATTTATTTGACGATTATGACCTGTCGAGTATTTATGACAATATCTGTTACTCTGCAACACAGAATCATTCTGCTTTGAATGAAACGGTTATTGGGTACAAAGACACTCCATATTATACCAATTCCGTAGGTCCGCTACTCGATACATATAACTGGCATCAAGGTTCTCCGTTCAATCTTTTATGTCCAAATTTATGCGATGCAGGATGTGCTGTGATAGCAGCGGCACAAATAGTGAAATACTATGAGCATGCCCCTATATATCCATTGCAATGGGGATCAACAACATTTTACTGGAATAATATATTAGACGGTCCAGATAATTCCTCAACGACTCGTCAACCCCATTTCATACAATATATAGCCAGCTATATCCCTGGAATCGATTACGCAAATGGTGACTGGGGTGCAACCCCTAGTCAATTAAAAAGTGGAATGGAGAATTTGGGATATACTGCTTCATTGCAAAACCATAGTCAGATAGTTGTTGACAATCAAATTATACAAGGAAACAAACCCGTATTGATGGGAGGTTATGATGCAGATGGAGATGGTCATGCCTGGATATGTGATGGAGAAAAACAGTACATATATAACTATATAACGTTTTTTACAGAAAACCAACCCTATGGTGCCGGCACCTTCACTCAAGGGATGTATTCAATAAGTAGCCCGGGAACCGAGGGTGGCTTAGTAAGACCATATTATCATATGAAATTTGGGGCTGAATATGGGGCGTATGATGATTGGTATATAGAAAATTATTTTATCTCAGGTTGTGACTTCCATTACTCGAGAAAAGATATTACTGTAACATGTCCGTAAATAAAAGATAATGTCATGAATAGTTTAAAGCACATATTATTGTTATCCATAATCCTTTTGTCCATCTCTTCGTGTGGACATGAATTGGGTGGCCCTTCTCGCGAAGGTGAATTATCGGTTGACATAGACTTCGAAAAAGAAGGTCGCGAATTAAGCAATACATTTGGTCCTGCGTGGGAGTATTCCATTGCAATAAGTTTCAAAGATAAAGAAGGTAATGATTTGGTCTCACCGTTGGCCGAAGAGCAATGGGACAGTAATCCTGACGCATCTCATTGGGCGGGATATATTAATCCTGATAGATTACATTTAGATGTCATCTATTCCAACCCTCCCGATTGGTTTGATAATACCACTTATACTCACAAAGCATCCCCGGAAATGATTCCAGACGAGCACGTCAAGTATTGCACAGCATCTCAATATGGCCAGTCTGATTCTCCATGGTACGTGGTCCATGGTGAGGCCACATATATAAATACTTGGGGAGAAGAAGTGCGAGACTTAACCCTTAAGATAACATGTCCCACCATCTTTGGTGATAACGAAATCCATGAGTTTGCAACTTGCTGGGAAGAAGGAGATGAGCGACGAGGAGAAGAATGGTTGGCCAAGTGCACCAAACTCGTATTTGAAGGACAAGATTATATTCCGGAAAAGAAGATTATAGTAAAGCACTTCGAAAATTTCGGAGAAGAGTGGGATACTATTATTGTGGATTACCTCATCACTATTGTACTTGACAAATAACTTTGTTATTGAAAGATACTATCGATGGGTTTGAAACGCAATTTTGTGATTGCTATACTGCTGCTTTTGACGGGCAGTTCCTGGGCTCAGACTGATGAGTACAGAGGGGTCCAGTTTGGCGTTTCTGCAAGGATGGAGGCCAACATAGGCTCACACTGGGTCAGCGGAAATGCGACAGTCGGTTACCGCTTCAATCAGGGAAATTACCTTGGCCTATTGGGAGGATACCTGATGGGTTCGGGTGTAGACCTTCAATTCAGCGGAGTCCCTGTGCGGCTGGACTATATCCATTATTTCCCGCTGGGCGCAGCGCGGCGGCACTCATTCATTCTGGGCACCGAGGCCGGCGGCAATTATATGATGGTCTGCAGAAGCGGTAGGAATTACGACGGTTCAGAGTGGAAAATCGAGCCCACTACTTCGAATGGCTTTGATCTCTATGCCTGCGCCAAGACCGGATTTGATTTCAACATCGCTGATTTTACCCATCTGCAACTCGCTGCCCTCT